>JANLVM010000508.1:0-3083 GCA_031364015.1 Gemmatimonadaceae bacterium | reverse complement strand
CCGACGCGGCGGCGCAAACGCGCGTCTGTTCGCCGACATGGCCAATCGGCTCGACGTGCGCGAGGGCGTGCGGAAGCGCGGCATCGAGATCCCCACCGACACCTGGTTTGTCGGCGCGCTGCACGACACGGCCGATGACAGTGTGCGCTACTACGACCTCGAGCGACTGCCTACGGCGTTCGCGGCGCGATTCGAGGAGGCGTACGAAGCGCTCGAGCGCGCACGACGTGAGGATGCGCTCGAGCGGAGTCGCCGGTTCCATGACGCCCCGTTGACCCTGACGCCGGACGAGGCGCTGCGACATGTGGAAGCGCGCGCATCGCATCTGGCGCAGCCGCGCCCGGAGTACGGTCATTGCACCAATTCCATCTGTATCGTGGGACGGCGGGTGTTGACGCGAGGTCTGCATCTGGATCGACGTCCGTTTCTGGTCAGCTATGATCCCACCATCGATTCGGACGACCGGATCCTCGAGCGCATTCTCGCGGCCGTGGGTCCTGTCGGTGCCGGCATCAATCTCGAGTACTACTTCTCGTCGGTGGACAACGAAACGTTTGGCTGTGGTACGAAACTGCCGCACAATGTGACGGGTTTGATCGGCGTGATGAACGGTCACCAGAGTGACCTGCGAACGGGTCTCCCGCTGCAGATGGTCGAACTCCACGAACCCATGCGACTGCTGCTGGTCGTTGACGCCACGCCGGAGTCGTTGCTGGCCGTGGCGGGACGGCAACCGGAAGTGGCGGAGTTGGTGGTGAACGAGTGGGTACAGCTCGTGTCGATGCATCCCGATACCGGCGCGATGCGCGTGTTCGACAACGGCCAGTTCGTGCCGTACGAATCCTTGCCGGTGTTGCTGCCCGTGGTCGAACGGTCGGCCGAGTGGCATATGCGGTCGCGTCTGCATATGACGCCGGCGCTGGTGCGTCGCGCGTTGCCCGAATCTGCCGTCGGTCCCGGGCACGTTGGTGCACCGGCGATCGTTGGAGGCGTTCCCGCATGAACGTCGTCATGTGGATCTCGCTGGCCCTCGCCATTCTCGCTCCCTTGGTCGGCGTTGGGTTGGTGGGGCTGCTCACGTTGTTGCGCGAACGGGCACCATCTGAGTCTCGGGTGGCGCGTATCGTGGGCGCCGGACTCGCGGCGTCTGGATTCGGCAGCCTCGCCGTGCTGTGCGGATTCCTTGGCGCGTACGGAGTTCCCCTCCGCGGCGAGTACGAACTGGGCGATTGGCTGCGCATCGGCGACTTCGTGATGCCGGCCGTGCTGCTCATCGACAACATCTCGGTGACCATTTCGCTATTCGCCGCCTTTCTGACCGCGCTGGTCGCCCGCTTTTCACGCACGTATCTGCACAAGGAGCCCGGTTTCAATCGCTTCTTCACGTTGTTGGGCCTGTTTGCGACCGGAACGCAGCTCGTCGCTCTTGCCGGGGCCCTGGAGTTGTTCTTCGCGGGGTGGGAGCTGATCGGTATCTCGTCGGCGTTCTTCATCGGATTCTTCCACGAACGCGATGAACCCGTGCGTTCGTCGGTTCGCGCCTTTGCGACCTATCGCTTGTCGGACGCGGGTCTCCTCATCGCGACCGTCACCACATTTGAGCTCCTGGGCTCCGCGCGATTCTCGGCGTTCGCGGGCGCCGCAGCACTGCCTGCGGTCGAGTCCACAGCGATTGCGCTGCTGTTTCTGCTTTCCGCCATGGGCAAGTCGGCGCAGTTGCCCTTCTCGGGATGGCTTCCGAGGGCGATGGAGGGACCCACGCCGTCCAGCGCGCTGTTCTACGGCGCCGTGTCTATCCACGCCGGATTGTTTCTGCTCCTTCGCGTATGGCCCCTGCTCGAAATCTCACTGGTTGCACGCGTCATCGGCGTCGTGGTCGGCTTGTCCACCGCCGTCTACGCGGCGGCCGTCGTGCGCGTGCACAGCGACGCGAAAGGGGCGCTGGCTCACGCCACGCTGGCGCAAGTGGGGTTGATTCTCGCCGAGATCTGCCTGGGATGGACAACACTGGCGTTGATTCATCTTGTCTGTCACGCATTCCTGCGGCTCGGACAATACCTCAAGGCACCAAACACTATTCACGACAGTCATCGGATGGGCCACGTGCAGCGCACACCTGGCGCGCTCGAGCGCTGGTCGCCCACGTTGGCGGCGCGGGTATATGCGGCAGCGCTGCACCGACTCCGACTCGACGATCGAATCGATGCCGCCTTCGCGCCAGTTATGGCGCTCGCGCGTGTCATCGACCGGGCCGACCGTCGGCTGCGCGGTTTCGTCTCCCTCGATCGATCGACGCCATGACGCTCGCGAACACCGTGGTATCCGCGCCGTGGGAAACGCTCGCGTTCTGCTTGCTGCTGGTCGTGGCGCCGGCGGTGGCGGAACCGCTCCACCGGCGGTGGCACCTGCCGAGCTTGATCGCCACGCTCTTCGTCACGCTGCTGACTTCCAACCCCATGATCGCCTACGCTGCGGTCGCTATCGGCGCGCTGGTCCATGCGTGGGGCGCGGGAGCGAGCAGTCGCACCGGTGCTGCCATGCTGGTGGCGTCGGCGGGCACCGCGCTCGCCGTGGCGGTCGCCCTGCAAATGGATCAGCTCACGTGGGCCTTCGGTTTGTCATGCCTGGCCATCGCGATGCGCGCGGGCGTGATGCCGTTTCACATCGGTGTGTCCAGCTTGTGCGATCGCATACCCGTGGTGCAAACGCAGCAACTGGCGTCCACCATCGCCCTCGTCTTCGTCCATCTGCGGTTCGTCGACCACCACGCTGGGGCCATCGCTGCCGGACCAACGCTGGTGCGATACGGCGCTGTCGCGACCGTCCTCGCGGCGCTGATGACCCTCGTGCAGAAAGATCTGCGCGGCTTTTATCGCGGATCCACCGCCATGCACGGCGGCATGCTGTTCGCGGCTATCGGTGCGGCGAGCATTGGGAACTTCGCTGCGGCACTGCTCGTGACCGTGTCCATGGGACTCGCGTTGGGTGGACTGGGTATGATGATTACATCGCTCGAAGAACGAGTGGGTCCCGTGGTCTTCAGCGGTCCCGGCGGACGGGTCGGCGCGTTTCCGAAACTCGCC
>JANLVM010000463.1:0-2261 GCA_031364015.1 Gemmatimonadaceae bacterium | reverse complement strand
CATCTACCTGCCAATGATTCCCGAGGCGGTGTTCGCCATGCTGGCGTGCGCACGCATCGGCGCGGTACACACCGTGGTGTTTGGCGGCTTTTCACCGGAATCCCTGCGCGATCGCATTAACGATTGCGGGTGCAAGGTGCTCATCACCGCCGATGGAGGGTATCGTCGCGGCCAGGTGATTCCGCTCAAGCGAAACGCCGACAAGGCGCTTGAGGCCTGCCCGACCATCGAACACGTGCTGGTGGTCATGCGCCGCCGGAGCGGAGTGGGCGACGAGATGTTCGCGGAAATGCAGGACGGGCGCGACCACTGGTGGCATCGACTCAAGCGCGATGTGCCCAGGGAGTGCGCGCCGGAACCCATGAATGCCGAGGATCTGCTGTTCATCCTCTACACGTCGGGGACGACCGGTAAGCCCAAGGGAATCGTGCATACCACCGGCGGCTATCTCACCGCCGTGTATGCCACCACCAAGTACGTGTTCGACATACGCGACGAGGATGTGTTCTGGTGCACGGCCGACATTGGGTGGATCACGGGGCACTCGTATCTGGTGTACGGTCCGCTGGCCAATGGTGCCACGTGCATTGTGTATGAAGGTGCGCCCGATTGGCCGGAAAAGAATCGCTGCTGGCAAATCTGCGAACGGTACGGCGTCACCATCTTCTACACGGCGCCGACCGCCATTCGCGCGTTCATAAAGTGGGGCGCGCAGTTTGTCGAGCCACATGACTTGTCTCAACTTCGCCTGCTCGGTTCCGTCGGCGAGCCGATCAATCCCGAAGCGTGGATGTGGTATCACCGCACGATCGGCAAGGAGCGCTGCCCCATCGTCGATACCTGGTGGCAGACCGAAACCGGTGCCATCATGATCTCGCCGCTTCCGGGTGTCACGCACACAAAACCGGGCTCCGCGACCACACCGTTTCCGGGCGTCCGAGCGGCGCTCCTTGATGCCGCGGGCGGCGAAGTCCGAGTGGGTGGTGGGTTGCTGGCGCTCACGCATCCGTCGCCATCGATGCTCCGCACGATCTGGGGCGACCACCAACGGTATGTCGACACCTACTTTTCCAGGTGGCCCGGTCGTCCTGATCTCTATTTCCCAGGCGACGGCGTCAAGCGCGATGCAGACGGCTACTTCTGGATCCTGGGGCGCGTGGACGATGTGCTGAACGTCGCCGGCCATCGGATCGGCACGATGGAAGTCGAGAGCGCGTTGGTCGATCATCCCTCGGTCGCCGAGGCCGCCGTGGTGGGCAAGTCGCACGAGCTCAAGGGACAGGCGATCGCGGCATTCGTGACCCTGCGTGCCGGCTTCCATCCGAGCGGCGATCTCCGTGATGAGTTGCGCGAACATGTGGCGCTCAAGATCGGCGCGTTGGCACGCCCGGACGACATCCTGTTCAGCGCCGATCTGCCCAAGACGCGCTCGGGCAAGATCATGCGGCGATTGTTGCGCGATATTGCCGAGGGGCGCGCGCTGGGAGATACCACCACGCTGGCCGACCCCAGCGTGGTGGCGAGTCTGCGGGACCAATACGAGGCTCAGGAGTCGTAGAACTCGGCCAGGGTGCGCGTGTATGACAGTTCGGCGCGCGGTGTGACGCTGGTCACCACGCATTGTGCGATTGCCAAATGAAACATGACCATCCTTCAACGCGTCTATACTTCTGTTATGTCAATCCTCGGCAAGTTATTTCCGGAAACCCTGTTCCCTCGCAAGCTCTCGGCAGAATCCGAGCAGCGGCTGCGCATATCACAGGCGCGCGCGGAGGAAGCCTTGATTCGTACGCACGTCGAGAATGCGCTGCTGTTCGTGGAGACGTTGGCACCCGATGTCGGCTATGAGCGCGCCATCGACATCTATGTGCGCGAACTGAGCATTGCCGATCCGCTCGCCAGCGTGATTGCCACGCGGACACTGGTGACGTTGGGTGAGACGCTCGTGCCAACCGCCGCGCCGGAAAACGACGAAGGCACCGCGAGTGCGGTGCCTCTGCCGAAACTCCGTCTTGATGACGCCGAGCGGCGACGGCGCGCCTAGCGCCAACGCGCTATTTCTTCGCGGTATCGGTGGCCGGGGCCTTCTTGGGCTGCAGCGCGATCAGGGAGTCGACAATTCGCTTGATGCGGTCAAAGCCCATGTGACCCTGATACACTTGGTCGCCGATGGCAATCGTCGGGGTTGAGTTCACACCGCGCGCATCGCCCGCTGCCTTGTTCGCCTGAATGCGCGGAAGATTTCTTTGCGAGCTGTAGCA
>JANLVM010000457.1:0-2865 GCA_031364015.1 Gemmatimonadaceae bacterium | reverse complement strand
GTGCCGTCACGGTGGTGCTGCCGGTGATGTTGACGGTCTGCGGTCCGGAGAGCGTCAGCGCCGCGTTGAGACCGCCGCGCAATCCGATGACGGTTACCTGCAGGCTGCCTGAGGTGGTGACGGCCGCGTAGGACACCGCAGCGGTACTCTGTACCGCTGCGGCGATGGTGATGCTCTGACTTGCCGGAGTTGGCGCGTAGTTGGTGCCGCCCACGTTGACAATCGCTGCGGTCAGCGCATAGCTCCCAACTGCCAGACTTGTGAGCGTCGTGCACCCCGTGATGGTGACCGTTTGCGGACCCATCAGCGTTAACGCCGCGCTCGCGCCGCCCGGCAGACCCGTCACGGTCACCTGGAGACTGCCGGACGCACTGGCATAGTGCATGTTGACTGAGTCGCGACCACCAATGGCTATCGTGCGACTGACGGTAGACGGCGATACGCTGTACGTGAGCGGCGCGATAATAAACGAAGACGCCTCAATCGAATACGGACCGGCGGCGGTTGACGCGAATACGGTCGTCCCGGTGATCGTCCGGTCAAATCCGTATGGGCCGGTCACGCGAACCGAGCCGGTCGATCCGCCGGGTACTCCGGTCAGCGATACGACCAGTGTGCCGATCACCGCAGCGTACGCCACGGTGGCGGGTGCCGCCGTGATTGACGGCGACACCGTTATCTGTTGAGACGTGAGCGCTGGGCGCCAGGCAAATCCGCTACGGACTACCGAGTCGGCGCTGACCGAGTAGGTACCAGGCGGGAGGTTGGTCAGTGTGGTGGTGGCGGTCACCGCGCGGTTGAAGCCCGCCGGACCGGTCACGTTCACGCTGCCGGTCGCGCCCTGCGGCAATCCCGAGACGACAATCGCGAGGGCACCGGTGGACAACGTGTACAAGACCGGGAATCGCAGTGTGTCGCCAGCACTCACTGCGGTATCGCGTATGAGCGGCGTTGGCGTGTAGGTAAATCCGCTGGCCTGCACGCTGGCGGCAGCGAGTTGCCAGCGTCCACCCGCGACCGGAACCAGTCGCGTCGTTCCGCCAATTGGTATGATTGTTCCGCTCGGCGAGATGAGCGTGATTAACGCCGAGGTGCCGCCCGGCAAGCCGGTGACGGACACGTCGACGGCCGCTGGTGCGAAGCTGTAGGTGACGCTGGAGTTGGCGGCAATCGCCGATGCGCCGATGGTAACCGACTGATTTGCCACGTCCGCGCGCAGCGTGCCGCCCGTTGATCGCACTTCGCGCGCCGTGATCGAATACAGGCCCGGAGTGAGCGTGGTCAACAGGGTGGACGCCGTCAGCACGCGCGAGTAGTTGTCCCCGGTGACGAGGATATCCCCCGCTGCGCCGACGGGGAGGCCAACGATGGCGAGCTGGAGCGATCCTGACGTAGGCGTCCACACCACGCGCGCCGAGCCCACCGACCGCGCCGGGACGTTTACCGTGGTCGTGGCGGGCGCCGGTTCGTACACGAGACCGTCTACCGTGACGCTCGACGCGCTCAACGTCCATTCGCCGGCATCGAGTCCTTCAAGCGTGGAGGTCGAAGTCGCCGTGCGAGATGTTGTCCCCTTGGACAGCCGAATCTGGCCGATCGCACCGGCTGGTAGCCCGGCGAACTCGAGCGCGATACTGCCCGTGGGGGTTGGAGCGGTCGCGTCCTGGCAGCCAGATGCGGTCAGGCCAACGCCGACCGCCAGCAACGACATCAGGCCGCGACGGACCGGCGCGGCGAGCTGGTGGGAGACTCCCCTGAAGATGGCAGCGAACGTCGTCAGTTGCGATCGCTTCACAGTGGCGTGCTCGGCGGAGGGAACGACGGAACCAGCTGTCAGGTCAAGACGACCATCGCACTGAAAATGAAACGGGCTCCTTGGTCAACACGTCGCATCACAAGATACCCCATTCCGAGGGGGTGACGGGGGTTCGCCTAAAACAGCATCATCATCGGCGCTTCCAGCAGCAGGCGCAGTGTCTGCAGGAACTTCGCGCCGATCGCTCCATCGATGACCCGATGATCACAGCTTAAGGTCACCCGCATGCGCTGCCTCGGAACGAACTGTTCATTCTCCCACACCGGCCTGGTTTCCGTACTCCCGACGGCCAGAATCCCGGCTTCCGGCGGATTGATGATCGCGGTGAACTGATCGATCCCAAACATACCCAGATTGGACACGGAGAAGGTTCCGCCACTGTACTCGGCCGGCGTGAGCTTGCGCTCGCGGGCTTTCTTCGCCAGCTCGCGCGCCTCGGCCCCGATCTGACCCAGTCCCTTCAGCTGCGCATCGCGGATGACCGGGACGATGAGGCCATCCTCGGTCGCGACCGCCATCCCGATGTGCGCTGCGGAGAAGTAGCGGATCGCGTCGCCCATCCAATGTGCGTTGCACTCCGGATGACGCATGAGGGCAATGGCGACGGCTTTGATGACGATGTCGTTCACGGACACTTTGAACTGATCGCCGGCGGCCACCATTTGCTCGCGCAATTGACCGACCCGTGTCATGTCGATTTCCGACGTGAGGTAGAAGGTCGGAATCGGACCGATGGACTCGCTCAAACGACGCGCGATTGTTTTGCGAATCTGAGAAAGCGGCTGATCGACAAAAGAAGCGGTCAAGGGTACTGCAGTTGAGGGTACGGCAACCGCAGTTGGGGGTACGGCACCTGCGGTTGGGGGTACCGCCACGGCGGTTGCGGCTTCGATATCCCGACGTATCACGCGGCCATTGGGGCCCGACCCGGGGATTTGCTGAAGTGACAGCCCGCGTTCGGCGGCAAGACGACGCGCGAGTGGGGAAGAGCGCACGCTCACTGCAGTTGGGGGTACGGCAACCGCAGTTGGGGGTACGGCACCTGCGGT
>JANLVM010000446.1:0-6230 GCA_031364015.1 Gemmatimonadaceae bacterium | reverse complement strand
TTGTTCGTCATTTACTTCGGCACCAACCGTCGCTACGAAAACATCGCCCACCATGAGATCATCATGGGTCCGCGTTATCGCGAGCTGCTTGAGGATGTTTTCGAACGAAAGATCCTGGCTGAGGATTTTTCGTTGTACCTGCACCGCCCCACCGCTACCGACCCGTCGCTGGCGCCCGAAGGACACGACTGTTGGTACGTGCTCTCACCGGTGCCTCACCTCGGCGGGAACGTGAACTGGGCCGCCGTCGGCCAGCGCTATCGAGACCGAATCATGGCCTTCCTCGAAGAGCGCTACCTGCCGGACTTATCCAGGCACCTCGTCACGGAACGCCGAATCGATCCGCGCTACTTCGAGGGCACGCTCAATAGCTACCTCGGCAGCGCCTTCGGTCCCGAGCCCGTGCTCACGCAATCGGCGTACTTTCGGCCACATAACGTGAGCCAGGACATCGCCAATTTGTATTTCTGTGGCGCGGGAACGCACCCTGGGGCCGGACTTCCGGGCGTCATCGCGAGCGGCAAGATCGTCGCCGACATGATCGGACCAGCTCTGCGACGCTAAAGACTGCAGTTCTCCCGGTCGCAGTTTTAGTTTTGTTCAATGAACCTCACAATCACTCCGACCGAACAGACCGGTATTTCGCGCCGTCTGCAGATCTCGGTGCCACCCGAGACGGTCGCGTCGTACGAAGATCAGGCCGCCAGGAAGTACGCGTCGCAGGTGACCCTGCCAGGCTTCCGCGTTGGGAAGGCGCCCCCGTCGATCGTTCGCAAGAAATTCGCCGAGGCAATCCGTCAGGAAGCGATCGAGCTGGTCATCAACGAGGCGTTCAAGGAAGTGGTCGAGCGCCAGAGTCTGAAACTCGCCTCTCAGCCGCACGTCCACGGCCTCAAGTCGGTGCCGGGTCAACCCTTGGAATTCGAGTTGCACTGCGAGCTGCGGCCCGAACTCGCGCTCACGAAGATCGATGGGCTGACGGTGACCCGGCGCGAGTCGCCCGTGACGGACGAGCTCATCGAAGAACAGATCGCGAAGCTACGCGAGCAAAAAGGAGACTGGGCACCGGTTGAGGATAAACCGGCCCCGGGTGACATGGTCACGGTGATGCTCTCGACGGCTGAAGCCGACGGGACCATGCCCGAAGGACGCGAATTCCGCCTGGTGCTGGGCGGTGGTCAGGCGATCGCCGGCATTGAGGAGCTCATCATGGAAGCGGGTCCGGGTCAAACGATCGAGCGATTGGTGCGTTGGCCCGACGATTTCCCGGACGAGTCGCAGCGGGGCAGCACGAAGAATGCGCGGGTAGACGTGACCGATGTGAAGCGCAAGTCGCTGCCCGCACTTGACGATGCATTCGCCAGAGAGGTCGGCGATTTCGACACGGTGGAGGCGCTGCGTGCCGCCGTGCGCGTCGACATGGCCGCGCATGCCAAACGCGAGGCCGATGCCGACGTGCGCGGTCAGCTGATTGAGAAAATCGTCGAAGCCAATGGTTTTGAAGTACCGAATAGCTGGGTCAATCAGTTGATCGAGGGCTACATGCAGATGTATGGCGTGCCGGATGCCGAAAAGCAGCGCTTCGCCGTGGAATTCCGTCCGATGGCGGAAAAACAGGTTCGTCGCGATCTGATCATCGATACACTCGCGGAGCGAGAGTCGTTGGTGGCCAGCGCTGCCGACGTGGATGCGCGCATTGAAGAGATGGCCAAGGCGAGGAATGTGGATCCAGGGCAAGTGTACGCCCAGCTCCAGAAGGCCGGACGTTTGCAGGAAATTGAACGCGAGATCACGGAATCGCGGGTGTTCACGTGGTTGCTCGAGCGCAACGCCATCCCGTCGTAACAGTTCGTCCTCCCATTACTCACGATCAGTCGAGGCGCTACATGGCATCGATCTACATGCCGTACATCATCGAGCGGTCCAGCCGCGGCGAGCGGACGTACGACATCTTCTCGCGGTTGCTGATGGATCGCATTGTGTTCCTGGGGTCGCCGATCAATGACGACGTCGCGAACATCATCATTGCGCAGATGCTCTTTCTCGATGCGGACAACCCGGAGAAGCCCATCCACCTGTACATCAACTCGCCGGGCGGCAGCGTCTCGGCGGGGCTCGCGATGTATGACACGATGCAGTTTATCAAGGCGCCGGTGTACACTACCTGCATGGGTATGGCCGCGAGCATGGGCGCGTTCCTGTTGTGCGCCGGTGCGGCCGGACGTCGCAGTGCGTTGCCGCATTCACGCATCATGATCCACCAACCGTCGCAGAATGGCGGCGGTGGCTCGGCGTCGGACATCGAAATTCAAGCGCGCGAGATCCTCTATCTGCGCTCGAAGATGAACGAATTGATGGCCAAACACAGTGGACGGCAGGTGGAGCAGGTCGAGCGCGACACCGATCGAGACCGTTTCATGTCGGCCGAAGAGGCCAAGGTATACGGGCTGGTTGATATCGTGATCTCCCACCAGGCCGAACTGACCGCAGTGCCTCGCTGAACCGTTCTCGGCGAACCGTTCTCGGCCGACAGGGTAGGAAGGGTTGCGCGGGCCCGCTGGGCCCGCGTGGTGACGGGGGATCGCCCGAACACTGTCGATTTTTCGCCCCGCTGCCGAGACTCGTCATATATCAGAGCCGAGGCCGCCAGGTCGCGGGGTTCGATTTCGCTTGACCCTGCCCGTCCGGTTGGGTTAACTAGGAGAGGGGCTGCCTGCTCGGTATGCCCGATGCCCACCCGCTTGGACCGACATGTCCCACGACAAGCACCTGCGCTGCTCCTTCTGCGGAAAGTCCAAAGACGCGGTCCGGAAGTTCATTTCCGGACCGTCGGTCTACATTTGCAATGAGTGTATCGCGCTCTGCAACGAAATTCTGGCGGAGGACGAGGAACGCGAGGTTGCGGATGCCATCACCCAGGTCCCGACCCCACGCGAAATCAAGGCGATCCTCGACCAGTATGTCATCGGGCAAGAGTTAGCCAAGAAAGCGCTCTCGGTAGCCGTGTACAACCACTACAAGCGCATCAACGCCGCGAGTTCGGCGCGGGAAGACGACGTCGAGCTCGACAAGTCGAATATTCTGCTCATCGGACCGACCGGCGTCGGCAAGACGCTGCTGGCCCAGACGTTGGCGCGCATTCTCGATGTGCCATTCACCATCGCCGATGCCACCACACTCACCGAGGCTGGATACGTCGGCGAGGATGTCGAAAACATTCTCGTTCGCCTGCTGCAGGCTGGTGACTTCAACGTCGCCGAATGTGAGCGCGGCATCGTGTACATCGACGAGATCGACAAGATCGCCCGCAAGTCGGAGAATCCGTCCATCACGCGTGATGTCTCGGGCGAAGGTGTGCAACAGGCGCTGCTCAAGATTCTCGAGGGCACCGTGGCCAGTGTTCCGCCGCAAGGCGGCCGCAAACATCCGCAGCAGGAATACATCCAGATCAATACCAAGGATATCCTGTTCATCTGCGGCGGGGCGTTCGATGGTTTGGAAAAGATCATTGAAGCGCGTACGGGTCGTCGTCAGATCGGATTCGGCGACGAGAAGGGTGATAGCAAGGTGACACCCATCAAGCAGACCACCATCAAAACGCCGTTTGCGGAAGTGGAACCCGACGACCTGCTGCGTTTCGGAATCATCCCCGAACTCGTTGGACGGTTGCCCGTGTGTGTGCCGCTTGAAGCGCTTGACGAGGATACTTTGGTGCAGATTTTGAAAGAGCCAAAGAACGCACTGACCAAGCAGTATCAGCGGCTTTTCGATCTGGAGGAGGTCAAGATCACCTTCGAGGAGACGGCGCTCCGCGCGATCGCCTCGAAAGCGCTCAAGCGTGGCACCGGTGCACGGGGTCTTCGGGCGGTTCTCGAAGAAACGCTGCTCGATACCATGTTCGACCTTCCCACGCGTGATGACGTGGTTGAGGTCAGGGTCACCGAGGCGTCGGTGCAGCTTGGCGGTTCACCGCTCCTTGAAATCGCGCCCAAGCGACAGAAGAAGGAAGCCTGAGTCCCCGTCAGACCCCGAGGGCCGGTACGAAGCGCCCGCGTGAGCGCTTACCGGTCCTTCCGCTGCGTGACGTGGTGGTGTTCCCGCACGTCGCCATGCCCCTGCTCATTGGCCGCGCTGGGTCACTGGCTGCCGTTGCGGAGGCCACTGAGGGCTCCAAGGAAATCCTGATCGTCACCCAGCGGTCCGCCGACGTTCACACGCCGGCGGCGGCTGACCTGCATCGGGTGGGCGTGATCGGACGACTGCAGCAGGTCACGCGTTTGACCGGCGGGACCACCAAGATTCTGGTCGAAGGGTTGAGTCGCGTGAAGGTGCAGCGGTTTGCCACCACCAAGGGCAGTCCGTTGTTCGAAGCCACGGTGACCCCCTTCCCGCTCGAACCGTCCGACAACGAATCGACGCATGCCCGCGTGCGCCATGCAATGACGTTGTTCGAAGAGTATGCGGGACTGCAGCGCCGCCTTCCCCCGGAAGTCGTGGGGTTGTTGCAAGGGCTGGATGACGAGGAGCGCCTCGCGTTCGGCATTGCGGCGCATCTGCACGTTACCATCGAGCATCGCCAGCGCCTGCTGGAATCGCCCACCCTGGATGTCTTGAGCGATCGACTGGTGCAGTTGCTGGGCAGTGAACTCGAGTTGCTCAAGCTGGAACGAAAGATCGACGACCAGGTGCGTGGTTCGCTGTTCCAGAACCAACGCGAGTTTTTTCTGCAGGAACAGCTGCGGGCTATACACCGGGAACTGGGCCAGGAAGACGGCGACGAAGGCGAAGAGATGGCGCGTCAGATCACCGAGCGCGGACTGCCGGAGCCCATTGCCCTGCGCGCACAGCGGGAACTGCGGAAGCTTCGACGCACCTCGCCCATGTCGCCCGATGCGGCGGTGGCTCGTGGCTGGCTGGACTGGGCGTTGGGCCTGCCGTGGACGGCACGCAGCGACGATACCATCGACATCGAGCAGGCGCGCGCCGTGTTGGACGGCGATCACTACGGTCTCGAGGAAGTGAAGGATCGCATCCTCGATTACATCGCCGTGCTGGGAAAGGTTGGCGCGATTCGCGGGCCCATTCTCTGCCTGGTTGGGCCGCCAGGTGTCGGCAAGACCTCCCTCGGGCGCTCCATCGCACAGGCGCTCGGCCGACGCTTTGTCCGCATGGCGCTCGGCGGCGTACGCGACGAAGCCGAGATTCGTGGGCATCGGCGCACGTATATCGGCGCCATGCCGGGCCGCATCTTGCAAGCGATGCGACGCGCCGAAACAGTAAACCCCGTGATCTTGCTGGATGAGGTCGACAAACTGGGTAGCGACTGGCGCGGTGATCCTGCGGCCGCGCTGCTGGAAGTGCTCGATCCGGAACAGCATCACGCGTTCAATGATCATTACCTCGAAGTCGACTACGACTTGTCGCAGGTGTTGTTTATCACGACCGCAAACACGATGGGTTCGATTCCTGAAGCGTTGCGTGATCGGATGGAGATCATTCGCCTTCCCGGCTACCTCGAACCGGAAAAACTCGCTATCGCGCGTCGGTTTCTGTTGCCACGACAGCTCACCGCACACGGCATCAGCCCCGAGCTGGTTTCGGTGGCGCCAGAAGTCCTGACCGCGGTCATTCGCGGATGGACCAAGGAAGCCGGAGTCCGCGACCTCGAGCGGCGTCTTGGACGCCTTGCGCGAAAGATCGCGCGCAAATCGATGAGCGGGCCCGCGGCGGAGACGAAGGTCGACGGTATCTCTGTCATAACCCGCGACGATTTGCACGGCATGCTGGGACCAGCACCGCACGACCCCGACGACCTCACGCTGATCGACCAAGTGGGCGTCGCGTCGGGGCTTGCCTACACCAGCGTGGGCGGCGAGCTCCTGGAAATTGAAGTGAGTGTCGTTCCTGGTCGCGGTCGACTCCAGTTGACGGGTACCTTGGGCGACGTGATCAAAGAGTCGGCAGCAGCGGCACTGAGTTACGTGCGCTCGCGCGCGTCGCAGTTAGGACTCGCGCCGGACTTTCATCGCACCCGCGACATCCACGTGCACTTGCCATCGGGTGCGACGCCCAAGGACGGACCGTCGGCTGGGATCGCGATGGCCACCGCGCTCACCAGCGCGCTCACCGGTATTCCGGTGCGCGGAGACGTAGCGATGACCGGTGAAGTGACGCTGCGCGGGCGCGTACTTCCTATCGGCGGACTGCGCGAGAAGGCCGTCGCGGCACAC
>JANLVM010000445.1:0-1591 GCA_031364015.1 Gemmatimonadaceae bacterium | reverse complement strand
CGCTGATTCCTTCGGACGTTGCCGCAATAGTGGCGCTTCCGGCGGCGATACCGGTGACGACGCCGGTCGACGACACTGTTGCGACGGCCGGATTGTTGCTGAGCCATGCTACCGTGCGGCCACTGAGCGCCGCACCGGCGGCACTGCGTGTCACAGCGGTGAGTTGCAACGGTGCACCTCCGAGAATAAGCTCCGCAGTTGTCGGGGTGACGACGACCGCCGAGACAGGCGTACGCACCGATGCGGTCGCACCGCCGGAATTTCCATCGATCATCGCAGTCACGGATGCGATTCCATCACTGATCGCGGTCACGAGACCGTTGGCAGCGACCGACACGACGGCCGAATTGGACGACAGCCAGGTTGTTGTTCGCCCGCTGATCGAAACGCCAGCGGCGTCTTTTGCCGTGGCGGTGAGCGGAGACGTTTGCCCGGGCGCGAGTTCCAATAGCGTCGGCGAAACGTCCACGGTGGCAACCACGCGAGGTGCGGCTGTTTCGCCACCACCGCCACAGGCGGTGAACGCCACGAACGCGGTCAGGAGTGGGACCCGTCGAGTCAACTGCCGAAACACCGTACCCATGCGGACCATCCTCTGCTTGATGGGGAAGAACACCGGCGCAAAGTCGTGATAGGAACTACGAGCAAACTGGACTTTCGGCTAGCCCCCGGGTCCCGACGCGATCGGTGATCACCGCGCTGCGACCGCCGGAATAGCGGTGAGCGCTCGCGCCGCAGCGCGTCGACGCATACGCTCTGTGCGCAGGTTTCCCATCAATCGAGGCTGACATGAGATTACTGCTGATTCTCCAAGGTGGCGGCCGCTGTGTTTGGAACCGGGACGCAGCGCGAGGGTCGCGCAGTGGCGATCTTCGTCCGTCCGGACACCACGAAGACGCCGTAACCGGTCGCGATTCGCTCTTCGATTCATCGTCCCATTCATCGTCGTTGGAGATCCAGCTATGCGCGTCATGCCATTTTGCGTTCTGCTCGTCGGAGCGCTGCATACAGTTCCCTGCACCGTTGCCGAGCCGTGTCGGCTTTGGTTCCACGCGCGAAGGAAACGGTAGTGGATGGGCGAACACGGCTGCTCGTCGCGCTCGTCGTGGTCGCCGCGATGGGGGGCCGCGTACTCATGCGCGCGTTGGGCGAGTCTTGGTCTTGGGCCGCGTTCGGCGCGGTGTTCCTCGGCGGCCAGAATCTGGCGATCGTCGCCCAAGAACCCCGAATCTGGGGGTTACCGTTCGATCATGATTGACTGGTCCTCTTGTCCGGCGGTCGAGCAAGATCCGGAACGGTACAGCGGCGCATGGCTGTTCCGCGGGACGCGTGTGCCCATCGCTGCACTCTTCGAGCATCTCGAGGACGATGCCCACTATCGGGTCGTTGAGTCAGCCTGAATCAGTCCCCTGTCGCCAACTCCAGGAACTCTCGTGCGCGCAATCGCCCTCGCCCTGCTTGTCACCGTGGCCACGCACGTGCTGCCGACGCAGTCCCGGCCCACAGTCGTTGGTACCTGGCGACTCGTCTCTTCCATCCGCACCGACTCCGTCGGCAAGCAGACGCCTACGCTCGGCGAGCATCCTCTGGG
>JANLVM010000410.1:0-10588 GCA_031364015.1 Gemmatimonadaceae bacterium | reverse complement strand
ACGATCTTGCTGAACAGCGAGAGTGTGCGCGGTCTGACCGGCTGTGGATACCCCGAGAGGTCGACCCGCATGTGATGCTCATACGCTGTGGTCAACGCGCGCCACGGCCGACCGGTACCGGTCGGCATGGCGCAGAGCGCGAGCACACCTTGCCACGGATGCGTTTGCAGGACCGCGCGCTCCTGGTCGTCGAGCTGTCCGCGCTTATTCAACAGGTCGAGGGGCAGCATCGACTTGCCGATGTCATGCAACAACGCGGCGAGACCCAGATCGAGCAGTTGCACCTTCGACAACCCCAGTCGTCGTCCGAGCGCCACGGATAGGAGGCACACATTCACACTATGCACGTACGTGTAGTCGTCGAATTCACGCAAGGTCGTCAATCCGATCATCGAGGACGCATCGGTGAGAATGGCGTCGACCACTCCCTGCACCGCGCGCTTGACGCGTTTGAGTCCCGGACTGCGACCGAGGCGTGCCGACGTCATTACCTCGCGCGTCACATCCAGCGAGCGGATATACGTTCGACGCGCGCGCTCTTTCTGATCGAGCTCGGCGTCGTCGTTGCCCACGCCTTCCGTCGTCCGTGGCGACAGCTCGAAATCCGTCACGGCCGATTGCGCGAGTCGATCCGCTAACTGCGCGAGGCGTTCGTCTTCGGGGTATTCCAGTGGCGGGGACTGGAGAAACGCGATCAACACAACCCACGCGCGCGATTCCGGACGCTGCACCACCGTAAAACCGCCAATACCTGCCTCACGAAACAGTCCCAACACGTACGCCACGGCGGCATAATTGTCGAGCGTGAGTCGCAACCGCGTCTCATTCACGAACAGGTAGTCACCCATTCGGCGCAAGTCACAACACGCATCGGTCGTGCGCAGTCGATCGGCCGCCGCCGTCAAGTCCTGAAGTGCCTTCTGGACGGCGGCATTTTCGACAGGATACAGGCGGACAGCGCGCACGGCGCCATGCAAGGCCACGACGTACGCGCGCGCCGTCCGTTGCGACTGCGCGTCGGGGCCGAGCTCGTTTGGTGACCCCGCGCCGTGCATTACGGGGTCCCCCTCAGCGCGCGGGCGACCGCGCCGCGCACCACGAGGTCCTTCGTGTCGGTCGCGCGCTGCAGCGCGGCTATAGCCAACGGCGTCCCGACCAGCGCCAGCGCACGCGCGGCGCACGCGCGCGTCTCGGGCGGTTCTTTGGCGCCGAGCAATCCGCGCGAATTCAGCAGCCCGTCCAGCTCGACCACGCCGGCATCGCCGCACAGCGTGCCGTACGCCTCGAAGATGGCCACCTTTTCACCCAGGTCGGCCGAACGCAGTTCTTTGCGGCGCACGGCCTGCGCCAGTCGCGGCAGGGCGCTGGTGTATTTGCCGGCGGAAATCGCTCGATACGTGGCCACGCGGACGTCGCGATCGGCGTCGTCGACGCCGCGTTCGAGTGCCTGCAACGCGCCGGGGGATCCAATGTCCGCCAGCGCCGCGACGGCATCAGCCCGCAGTTTCGCATCGTTGCTGCGCAGCACGCGCGCGAGTCCGGGCACGGCGACCGGCGTCGCGAGTTGCGCGGCGATGCGCACTGCCCCTCGAACAACGGCCGGATCGTCGTCCTCGAGGAGCCGTGCCAACTCGCAGGTATGGGCGGCAGCCAGTCGCAGCGAGGCGCGCTCAATGGAGGCCCGCGCGGGCGACGCCGTGGCAACGCCGAGCCAGCCCGCGAGTGGCGCCAGCGCGGTCGGTCGTAGTTCAGCGAACAGGCTCTCCAGAATGGATGGAACGGGCGCGCGCGTCCCTTCGTCGAGCGCCTGCAACAGTTGCCCCATGACCGCCGGCTCACTGAGCCGACCCGGTAACGCGCGGAGCGTTTCCGCAACCACTCCTGAATGATCGCCACGATTGAGGACCGATGCTGCCTCGCGGAGTACGTAGCTGACTTGTGCGTAGTCACCCAAACCGAGACACTCCAACAGAAGCTGATCGATGTACTCGAGCGCTCGTCGTGGCGCGTCGCCAGCGACTGGCAGTTCGACGAGATCGAACAGGATTCGCAGGGCATTGTGTCGCTGGTCTTCGGTGTACTCTCGCTTGAGCTCCTCCTGCAGATACGCGACCTCCCGCGGTTCGAGGAAGTACAGCGTGGATTCGAAGTCTTCGACGCGAACCATTCCCGGTGGCGGACCCTCGCCCACCGATTGTGTTTCGACCGCGAGAACGGCGAGTGGCCGCTGGTCGCGTGACGCGACGCCTTGGCCGCCACGTTCGCCATCGGACGTGGTAAAATCCGCAATGCTTGCCAACTCGACGTGTCGGAATTCAATGCCAGTCAGGTCGGCCACCCAGAGCAGCGTGACCAAGTCGTCCTCGTCAGCGGCTGCGGTCCGTGCGCGCTGTAACACCAGGAGCAGCGGTTCAAGCTCGCCAGTCTCGAATCCGGCATGCAACGTGAGCGCCCGCAGTCCATCACGATGCAGTAGCCAGGGCAGACCCTCGGTGCCCCGCTCGAGATCGTGATAGACCACGCGTTGTTCCCAGGCGAACGATGATTCTCGGATCTCGAGCTCAACCGAAGGCACAAAGTGCCAGATTCTGGCGAACGCGTCGCGTGCCTGCTCAATCGCCTGCGCCCGCGTTGGACTGTTTGGCAAGTAGAGCTGCAGCGCGCGCTGCGCTTTGGCCAAGGCGCGCAGCGCGTCCTCAACCGCGGTGACGGCCTGCGTCGATAGCCCGGACGAAGGCGTCGACCGATTCACAGCGCCGGAAGCTCGTGCTGGCTGATCGTCGCGACATCCTTGTCTCCGCGACCACTCACACACAATAGCACCGGCTCCTCTGCAGGCCACCGGCCCGCCTCACGCTCAATCCACGCCACCGCATGCGCGGTCTCCAGTGCGGGAATGATCCCTTCAAGACGACTCAAGAGCGTCACGCCGCGCAGCGCTTCGGTGTCCGTGACGGACACATAGGTTGCGCGACCGTTGTCGTGCAACCAGGAATGCTCTGGTCCAACACCCGGGTAGTCGAGCCCGGCGGAAATCGAGTGCGCCGGATGAACCTGACCATTCTCGTCCTGCAGCAAATAGCTCAAGGACCCGTGCAGAACACCCGGCGTCCCTTTGGTAATGGAGGCACTGTGACGTTCAGTGGAGAGTCCTTCGCCGGCCGCTTCAACACCCACCAATTCGACGTCGGGATCGCTGACAAATCCGGCGAAAATCCCCATCGCATTCGACCCGCCACCGACGCAGGCCACCACAGTTTTCGGAAGTCGGCCGACCCGCTGCAGCATCTGAGCGCGCGCTTCGCGGCCAATAACCGACTGAAATTCGCGGACCATGTACGGGTACGGGGCCGGACCGACCACCGAACCGATGATGTAGTGGCTGTCGTTCACCGAGGTGACCCATTCACGAATGGCTTCACTGGTGGCGTCCTTCAGGGTGCGGGTCCCGGAGGTGACGGGCACCACCGTTGCCCCCATCAACCGCATGCGAAAAACATTGAGCTCCTGTCGTCGCATGTCCTCCTCGCCCATGTACACCACGCATTCCAGTCCAAAGCGCGCGCAAATGGTGGCCGTGGCCACGCCGTGTTGTCCGGCGCCCGTTTCAGCGATAATGCGTCGCTTCCCCATGCGCATCGCTAACAGCGCCTGCCCGACCGTATTGTTGATCTTGTGCGCTCCGGTGTGATTCAGATCTTCTCGCTTGAGCCACACGGGTGCGCCGACGCGCTCGGAAAATCGCGGGGCAAACGTGAGCGCCGTCGGACGGCCGACGTACTCGCGAAGCAAGAGGTCCAGTTCGGCCTGGAACGCGGCATCACTTCGCGCCGCCTCGAACGCCGCTTCGAGTTCGTCGAGGGCCGGGATAAGCGTCTCGGGAACATAACGCCCGCCGAACGGGCCGAATCGATCGTGTGTGATCGGTGCAAACGCTGCGACTGTCATCTTCTCGTCCCCCTGGCGGCCACGACCGCAGATACGAACCGTTCGATCGCCAACGGATCCTTCACACCGGGCGCGGTCTCAACACCGGAAGATACGTCAACCACATCCGGATCCAGCAGGGCGATCGCCTCGGCAACATTCACCGAGCGGAGGCCGCCCGCCAACACCAGCTGCAGATCGGGAACGACCACCCGCAGCGCGGCCACGGAGTCCGCGAGGCTCGTCCAGTCCAACACTACGCCAGTTCCTCCGAGTTGACCAACCACGTGCGCGTCGAGAACAAGGGTACCGGCAGCTGCGGCGAGTTCGGTGGTCCCGTCGGGGAGCGACGTGGCGTGAACGCGAAGCACCGGCCAGATCGCCCGCGTCGTCAACATCCGCAGCCGATGGACGTCCGCCGCAGACGGATCACCATGAAGCTGCAGGGCATCAAGATCGAGCGCATCACCAACGCGTAGCAATTCCTCGACCGACTGCTTCCCAAAAACAGCGACGCGCCGCACACCGTGACGACGCGGGCCAAGCACGTCACGCGCGCGATCGACATCGAGCAGGCGCGGTCCACTCGCCAGGATCACGCCAAGAAACGAGGCGCCGACGCGTTCGGCGAAGTGCGCGTCTTCCGGACGCGTGAGACCGCAGATCTTGATCAGCGTCACGGTCTGTTGAGCCATCGCTTGTTGGCGTGATCGTGCATCATGCGCCAATCAGCGCGTTTGGCGAGGAACCGTTGCCAGCGCCGCGACGGCGTCAGTCGGGTTCTCGGCCGACGACAGCGCACCGCCCACAAGAATCGCATCCGCACCAGCCGCAGCGGCCGGGAGCACGTCGGCACGCTGCCGCATACCGCTTTCCGCCACTGCGATGCACTCGGGCGGGATGGCACGAATGACGCGTGGCGCGGTAGACGCATCAATACGCAACGTTTCGAGATTACGATTATTCACGCCGATGACCGAGGCGCCGACACCCAGCGCGCGCGCGAGCTCCTGTTCGTCTCGGACTTCGACGAGGAGGGAGAGGCCGACCTCCCGCGCGCAGTCAACCAATCGCGAGAGCAGTTCGGGGTTCAGAGCGCGCACAATGAGCAGTGCGGCGGAGGCGCCGGCCGCCCGAGCTTCCCAGAGCTGGATGGGCGCCACGATGAAGTCCTTGCGGATAACGGGTACCGAGACGCTCGTCGAGACCTCCGCCAAATCCCGGAGTGAGCCGCCGAAGCGGGTCGGCTCCGTGAGGACCGAGATTGCCGCGGCACCGCCAGCGACGTACTGCGCCGCCTGTCTCGCCGCGTTGAGACCGGGCGCGATGTCACCCTTGGAGGGCGAAGAACGCTTCACCTCGGCAATAATCCGAATTGTGGGTCCTCGTAATACTGCCGCGAACGGCAGGGCGGCCGGTTGGGCGACGGCTTCCGCACGTACTTCACTCAGGCGCGCCGCAACGGCGTCGGCCCGCGCGAACGCGGCGCGCGTCAGGTCGCCCAGTGTCCCTGTGGGCGGCACCCAGCGCCCTGTTGCGGAAAATGCTTGCACTTCGGCCTGTATTCGGTTAGCGTGGATTCGGCGCCTTTTCGGTCCTGCTCACGACGGATCATGCCGTCAAGGCGCGCTAGATACGCGCAGACCCCAACACGGAGGCGCCATGCCGCTGACCAAGCGACAGCGAGAGATCCTGTCCTATCTCACGGAGTACCAGGAATCCAACGGGTATGCTCCGAGTTTCGAAGAGATCGCGCTGCAGTTCAACTATAACTCGCTGGCGACGGTTCACGAGCACCTCACGAACCTCGAGCGCAAGGGATACATCAAGCGCTCGTACAACGAGAGTCGGGCCATCGAGATTTTGCCTTCCGAGATGTTCCAGCGCTCAGTCGAGCTTCCGCTGCTCGGTCTGGTTGCTGCAGGCTCACCCATCGAGGCCCTCTCCTCGGGCGAGACGATGGCGGTACCCGATGGATTCTTGCGCAAGAACGGCAGTCACTATGTGCTGCGGGTGCGCGGCGATTCCATGATCGAGGACCAGATCCGCGACGGAGACTTCGTCGTCGTGAACGATCGTCAGGCCGCCGACAACGGGGAGATGGTTATTGCCCTGCTCGATGGCGCTGCGGCCACGGTGAAGCGTTACTATCGGGAGCGTGACGGACGCATCCGGCTGCAACCCGCCAACGAGGCCATGTCGCCGATGTACGTCCATGAAGACGACGTGCGCATCCAGGGAATTGTGGTGGGTGTGCTTCGACGATACTGATGCCGTTGCCCCTTCGTTCTGGCGGGCCGCGCTAGCGTTCGCGAGTTAGTCGGGATGCGCGGCCCGCTGCGACGCGGCGCGTAGTCGGCGCAGGGCCGCAAGTCCTGCGCCCTCACCGAGTCCCGCGCGCGCGCGCGCGACGGCGATTTCGTAGTCGTGCTCCTGTCCACTGACATAGAGCGCTGCGGCGGCGTTCAATACCACCGCTGCCCGTGCGCCCGGTGGACCCGCACCGCCTAACACCAATTCGACCAGCGCGGCATTCATTGCGGGATCGCCTCCCGCCAGGTCGGTAGCTGTGACGCCCGAGATGTTCGCCATCGCGGGTTCAATCGTCCACCGCGTGAGAATTCCGTCGCGGACCTCAATGACGTCGGTCTCGCCGATCGGTGAGATCTCATCCAGCCCTGGCGCGCCATGCACCACCAAGGCCCGACGCGTGCCGAGCGTTGCCAATGCGTCGGCGAGCAAAGCCAACCTGGCAGGTTCTGCGACACCCACCACTTGACGACCGGCACGCGCTGGATTGGCCAGCGGTCCGACGATGTTCATGACGGTCGGCACTCCCAACTCGCGGCGCACCGGTCCGATATGTCGGAGTGCGGGGTGCATGAGGGGGGCGAACATGAACACGATACCTGCCGTTTCAAGTGTGCGCGCCATCGCTGCCGGGGGCATGTCAATCGCGACACCGAGGGCTTCAAGCACATCGGCGCTTCCGGAGCGCGACGTAAACGAGCGGTTGCCATGTTTCGCGACGCGGACTCCAAGCCCCGCCGCCAGTAACGCCGCAGCGGTGGAGATATTGAAAGTCGTCATGGATCCACCGCCGGTGCCGCACGTGTCGACCAGATCCTCGGGCGACGTGGCCGGCATCACGACCATCGCCGACCGCAACGCTTCAACGACGCCCGCAACCTCGGCAGCGGTCTCACCCTTTACCCGGAGCGCCATCAGCAGCGCCGCCAGCTGCACGGGCGTTCCTTCGCCGCGCATAATGGCATCGAAGGCGCGCGTGATGGATGGGCCATCCAGGGATTCATGTGCGGCGAGGCGACGGATCGCGTTCGCGATCGGGTCAACCGACACTGATGGCCTCCAGGAGTCGCTCAGACAGCTGGTGTCGGGACGCGATGAGCGAAATCACCAACCCGAGTAACCGCACGCGCTCCACATCGTCATCGCCGTACACACCACGCTGCGCTCGGTTGGTGAGATTGAGCACACCAACCAGTTGCTCGTGATATACCAGGGGAAAGCTGATGAAGCTGCCCGTGGTGAAGTACTGATCACGGAGCAACGGGTGTTCCGCTGCGTTCTGCACGTCCTGCACGAGTAATGGTTGGCGCGCGGCGGCGACGCGTCCAGCCACGCCCTCTCCAATCCGAATGCGCATGCCTTCGAAAATGTGCGGGGCGATGCCGCGCGCTGCCGCGAGATAGAGGTGTTCCGGCTCTGGTGCCAGCAGCATCAGGGAGCAGCGCTGCGCCTGCATGTCGTCGCCCACCAACGCCAGGAGTCCATCGACCAAGGCTCGCGGCTCACGGGTCACCGCGTCAATCGTCAACAGCCGGTCCAGCAGATACAGCGTTCGGGTACGCTGCCGCAGCGCCTCGCTGCGCCGATGCAGTTCAATATGCGTCTGCTCCAATTGGCCGACGGCCGAATTCAACTGTTGTTCGGCGAGGTCGGCGCGTCGTGCGGCGCGACGCACTTCCTCGCCGGCGCGCGCGGCGTCTGCTTGCAGTGCGACCGCTTCCACGGCACCCAGCGCGCCCAAATCGCGTGGCGTCGTTCGCGCTGCACGCAGTTCGGCCTCAAGGTGTCCCAGCTTTCGCACGTAGTCCCCGTGCACGCGTTGCGTCACATCTTCCAGCGTCCGCACGGCCTCCTCGCGCGCATCGCGCTCGGCAAGTCGGCCGAACGCCAGATCAAACAGCGAGAGCGCGGGGGCGAGCCGCTCGGTCGTGCGCGTGCCGAAAATCTTGCGCGGCTCGTACAACGCGAGTACTGCCGCCAACATCCCCTCGACGCGCAGTCCCCGCAGCGAAAGTAGCCCCCCGTCCAACGCCGATCCAAAGCCAAAGAGACGAGCGTAGTCGGCCGATTTGTCGGTCACATCGACGAACTGCCCTCCCGTGGTGACCTTGGCGCGAAGCGGCTCCGGAAGATGATCGAAGGTCGTTTCCAGCGACGAGTGCTCGACCTGAGCCCCGATCGGGGTCAGGCGCTCCCGCAGCATGTCGCGACGCGCGTCGTAGTGCACGAGGGCGACCGTGGCACCGCGATCGAGTTCCGCCAGACACTCGCCAAGGGCGATCATGGCGCCATCGAGATCAGCGATGGCGCCAAGCGCGTGCGCAAGTGAGGCGAGTGAGCGAGGAGGCATGGACGCAAGGACAAAACAGCCTCGCTCGCAGCCGCGCAATGGGGAGCGCTGCGGCGATGCCGCGAACTTCAGGGACGTTGATGCGTTCCTGGGCCCGTCGTGCGCGAGATCGGTTGAAGCACCGCGTTGGCGGACATAGTTTCCGCGTGATATGGATCCACACGCGATTCTGCTCGTGACGCAGTACGATGGCGGGGAGTTCGCCGGGTGGCAGCGCCAGGTTGAGGCGCGCACCGTGCAGGGCGAGATGGAGCGCGTTTTGGCTCGCCTGTGCGACGGTCCGACTCCCGCGATCGGCGCCGGTCGCACCGATGCGGGAGTTCACGCCCATGGACAGGGGGTTGGTGTTCGGGTCGCGGCCCGCTGGACCCCGTCGGCGCTGCAGCGCGCCATGAACGCGCTGCTCCCCCGGGATATCTGGGTCCAGTCGGCTCACCGAATGGCGCCGAATTTTCATCCCCGGCGCAGCGCAATCGCGCGGAGATACCGCTATCTTGTGGGCACGGATCCGGGGGCGCGATCGCCGTTCAGACGGCGCTACGAGTGGGCGCTGGTCCGGTCGCTGGATTTTGACGTGTTGGCATCCGAGGCGGCTGCCCTGCGGGGAGAACACGAGTTTCGCGCGTTTGCCGTCGCACATACGGCGCCGATCGATGACCATCACCGGTGTGTGATCCAACACGTTGAGTGGCAGGCTCGCGACGGCGGCTGGGTTCTCGAAATCGCGGCAAACCGGTTTCTCCATCACATGGTTCGCTTTCTTGTGGGCACGATGGTCGAAGTAGCACAGGGTCGTCGGCCGCGCGGAACGATCGCGCGGTTGCTGACAGTCGCGCACAACGCGGAGACTGCGGCGCCGGCACCTGCGCATGGGCTGTCTCTCCACGAAGTGGTGTATCCTCCCACGTTCTACCTCGACAATACGTGAAGCTCTATCTGGCGACAGACGCGCTGGACGACGTGCGGTGGGCGGCAGAACGCGCACTGATTGATGGTGTCGTACTGCCCGATGCCGCGTTGAGAGACGCCCCCTCGCTCGCCGATGCGATGGCGTGGTTGGCCGAGTTCGCGCGCGCGGTGGCGATGCCCACATTTGTGGCCTTGTCGGCGACATCGGCCGATGAGGCCGAGGCGGAAGCGGAGCGTCTGGGTCGCGTCGCCGATGGCGTTGTCGTGCAGATGCCCTTCACGGAGCCGTACATACCGCTGCTGCATCGGTTGGCGCAAAGTGGTGTTCGTGTCGCCGCCACTTTTGTCGGGTCCGCCGCGCAAGCGATGCTGGCGGCGCGCACCGGCGCCGCATTTGTGTTCATCGACGTCGACCGGCTCGATGCCGCCGGTGCCGACGGTGCCCGAGTGGTTCGCGATGCGCGATTACTCCGAGACGCCATGGCCGCCGAATCGAACCTCGTGGCCGTTTTCCCGGCGGCCGGCAACCCGCTCGCAGCGTGTGCCGTGGCCGGCGCAGACGCGGCCGTGATCGGCACCGCGACCCTGCGCGCAATGCTGGCGTATCCGTACACCGATCAATCCCTGACGGACGGCGCTCGGCGACCGTCGCATGGGGAACGCCTGCGTGTCACATCGTCCTGATCCGTTGACTATCGTGACCAGGTTCACGCTCATGGTAGGCACTGCGGTGGTCGCGGCGGCTTGCCAAGGCGCCACACCGGAGCGCTCTGCGGCACAAGCGCGCACGCTGCCTCCGGCCAAACCGGTTACGGCCGGCGCGTTGCCCGCGCCGTCGATCGCGTCGTCGCGTCGCACGGCCATCACAACGGCGGTGGAACGAGTCGCGCCGTCAGTGGTCACCGTGCAGACCGAGACGGTGGAGCGCGTACCAGCTGATTTCTTTGAATTTTTCAATGGCGAGCGCTCTGGTGAGCGACGCAGTGCGGGCATCGGTTCCGGGTTCGTCGTACGCGGTGATGGTGTCATCGTCACCAACGCGCATGTGATCGGGGGCGCCAGCAAGGTCAGCGTCGCGATGCGAGACGGCAC
>JANLVM010000400.1:0-2767 GCA_031364015.1 Gemmatimonadaceae bacterium | reverse complement strand
CCGCGCCCGGCGCGCTAACTGCGCCGAGTACTACGGCTTGGTCACACCCCGAATGTTCGGTGTGTAACCCGGGAACACCGTCGACAAGTTGGTGTTGCCCAGTCGATTCTGCACGATCTCGGCCAGGATATCGCGATGATCGAGTGTCACGCGGAGATCCTGTCCCGATTCGAGATTCTCTCGCGCGAGGCCGGGCCAGCCGTTCGTCAACACGCGACCGCCGTTGATCTTCTTGCCCATCGCGAACGCCACATTGCCGCGGCCATGATCAGTCCCTTTATCGCCGTTCTCGCGCGCATTGCGACCGAACTCGGAGATAATGACCACCGTGACGCCATTAGCGGTCGTTCCCTGAATCACGTCGGCGTAAAATGCAGCCAGCGACGACGACAGGTCGAGCATGCGATTGTGCATACCGCCGCCATCGATACCGGGCAATGAGCCCTGCTGCGCATGCGTGTCCCAACCGCCGAGGAACGCATGAATGGCCTCGACACCAACATCGGCCTTGATAAGCGCCGCCGACGACTTGAGGGCGTTGCCGAATCCGGTATTGGGATACACGGCGCCGTTCTGCGTGGTGTACCCGCTGAAATTGATCGTTCGGAGCAGCGTGATCGTATTGGTCGCATCGAGCGCGTTCGAGCTGACCGGATCAATGGCCTGCGCGTAGTTGTCGGCCAGCCACTGGGCCCGCGCGACCGCCGTGGTCGAGCTACCGTCGACAACGTAATTGCTCGGAGTCGCAATCGGCAGCGTCTTTGGACCACCCACCAGCGTTTGTGGCAGGCCGTTGGTGAGTCCGAGCGCGCGCAGCGGTGCCGTCGAGCGAAGCGGCGTAGTGGTGGCGAGATGTCGACCCAGCCAGCCGGTGGCCAGATTGAGATCTTGCGGCTTACCGACCTCCATGTAGCGCTGCGCATCGAAATGCGAGCGTGATGTATCCACCGATCCGGTCGCGTGCGCCACCAGCAGATCGCCCGCCGTGTACGCCGGCAGGAGCGGCACCATGCCCGGTGAGAACCCAAAGAAGTTGTCCAGCGCCGTTGCCTTGGGGCCAGTACCCGCGGCGTCGGGGCGCGCGATGGCGATGGTAGGGCGACCGATGTAGTAGTTGGGATCACCAAATGGCACGACCAACGACATACCGTCGGTGCCGCCGCTCAGAAAGACCGAGACGATGATATCTCGGCTCGACGATGACTGTGCCAACACCACGTTCGGCAACCAGGAGGGCACCAACGCCGCGATGCCGAAGCCCGCACCCCGGATCAGGAAGTCGCGACGAGCGAGTGTGTTGTACTCCGTGCAACCGGTGTCCTTCAGTTCGTCATGCATGGCTGAGAATCCTGATCGGACGTGGACGGCGAACGCGAAGGAGCGAAGTGAATCGCGAGCTCAATACCATTGGAACTGATGGCTGCTGGCCGCGAGCGCGAGCGTCTCGCGAATACGGGCATCGTTGTAGGTTCCGGCCCGCAGATAGGTGAGCAGTGATGCTTTCAATGACGCCGGCATCTCGTTGGCGAACAGGCGAACGTTGATCTGATTCACCACGTTGTCGGCGGTATTCTGCGGCATCTTGAAATTCGTGTCGATGTTCACGCGCACAGTCGTGGCCGAGTTCACGTTGGAGATGTACGTCGCCCAGTTCCAGCGTTGCGTGGCGAGACCACTCCACCAGTTCACCCGATCGGGATAGCCGTCCGGCTGTTCCCAGTAGAACGGTGTCATATCCATCAAATTCAGCTGCTGACGCATGCTTCGAATGTTGACGACTTCGGCGCCCATGCCGCGAATCGACGATACCATCAAGTGAAACGGTCGCTTGTACTTGGCGGGCGACGCCATGAGGTTCTTGCCCGTCATGATGGTGCGAATCATTTCTTTGATGTCGCCACCCGTCGCCGTGTACACGGCGGCCGTGGCATCGATGACCGACTGCGGCGGCGTGTACGAGAGCAACCACATGGCCATCCTGGCCGCGAGATAACGCGCGGTATCGGGGTGATTCACCAGCATGGTAATGGCCGCTTCACCCTCCGCCTTCATTTGCGGTGCCGTGGCCGTCGATGGCATGGCGGGGAAGGTCACACCCAAAAACGTCTTCGCGGTGAAATCGTGATAGCTGCGATTGAATGCAAAGATGCCATTGCCGTCGTAACTCCAACCCGTCAAAATGCGCGAAAGCTGTGCCACGTCGTCCTGCGAGTAGCTGCCATCCACGCCGAGTGAGTGGAGCTCCATGATTTCGCGAGCGTAGTTCTGATTTGGTGTGGGCTTGCGGCTGCTCGCCTGATCCAGGTAGTTCAGCATGGCCGCGCTTTCGGCCGACGCGCGGAGCATGTCGGGGAACTTGCCCAGTGCGTGCTGACGGATGACCGTGCGATCATCGACTACTTTCAGGTAGCCGGCCTTCTCATACAGAATGTTGAAGTGGTCCGTCCAAAACTCCACCATACGTTCCTTCAACTGCCGTCGTGAAAACGCGGCGCGAAACACCACCGCGTCGGCCAGTTGATTGGAGACCTCTCCACCGTCCGCCACGCGCAGCTGTGCCGACGTCTGCGACAAGAGCGGGAAACGGGCCACGACGGTCGCATCAAGCGCACTATCGTCGATGGCCTCGAAATTCAACTGATAGTCGAGATAGCCGGCGAACCCCTTTTGACGAGCCAGTGCCACATCGGCCGGCTCGAGTCCCATGGTGATGCGACGCACGAGTCGCAGAACAGGGTCCTTCCAGTCGACCGACGGATCTGGACGG
>JANLVM010000674.1:0-1931 GCA_031364015.1 Gemmatimonadaceae bacterium | reverse complement strand
GTCGCGAGTAGCGCGGGTAGTTTTCGCGTCATGGGACCCAAAAGCCGGCATGTGCGGGTCGGTGGGCGATCTGCTCCGGCACCCGCGCCTCAATCATCGTCCCGAAGTGGTGGGCGGCGTGCTGGAAGACGATGCTTCGGCGCTCCTGCGCGAGTTCTTTGCGAAACGGCGATAGTGGCAAGCATTTGGGTGGCGGGTCCCACTAAACCCTGCACCCGCGACCGGCATCCCATCTAGTGTGCCTCACCTCTTCCATTGACGCTTCACCTCGAACCTGCAGCCGACACGCCGATTGATGCCGTAGTGCGCGCCGCGCAAACCGGCGATGCGGCGGCATTTGCGTCGCTCTACGACGCACACGCGCCGCGTGTCTTCGCGTTATGCGCGGGATTAACCGGCGATCGGGTGGCGGCCGTGGAGCTGACGCAAGATACGTTCGTCCGCGCATGGGAGCGGCTCGGCACGTTTCGCGGGGACGCATCGTTCGCCACCTGGATTCACCGCGTCGCGGTAAACGTCATGTTGGAGTCCGATCGACGCGATCGCCGCCGGTCGCTGCGGGTCGCAATCGCGTCCGATCTGTCGTCTCACGAGGGACGGAATGCGACAGAACTCGACGCGGCGGCGCGCACCGATGATGTGGCGCTGGCAGTCGATCTGGACTCCGCGATCGCACGTCTTCCAGCCGGCGCACGCGCAGTATTTGTACTGCATGACATCGGCGGCTATTTGCACGCCGAGATATCCGAACGGCTCGGCATCGCCGAGGGTACGTCGAAGGCCCATTTGTTTCGCGCACGCCGCCTGCTGCGCGTGATGCTCGACCGATGAACACGAGAAGGTCATGACCAATCCCGATCTGATAACCTGCGAAACGCTCGAGCAGCAGCTCGCCGACTACTTGGCCGACGCGTTGCCTCAGAGCGCCGCCGAACAACTCGAGGCACACGCTGCGTCGTGTGCGCGCTGCGAAGTTCGACTCGAGGCGGCCACGCGTCGCCCCCTGCTAGTGGCGTCCGCGCTGCCACCGTCGTTGCGTGACGACACGCTGCGCGCGGTCCAGGCGCGTCGAGTCAAACCGCGCGCCCTGCGGAATGTGTCGCACGCGTGGCGATGGCGTAGCGGACTCGCCGTCGCTGCGGCGGCCGCGCTGCTGGTGGTGCTCGTGAACCGCGACGTGAGCGATCAGGTCGTTGCAAATCCAATCGGCGGTGCCGAGACAGTCGGCGCAGTGGTCGATTCACCCGGGGTCGCGAGCGCCTACGACGGCGTCGGGATGCGGCGATCGGCTGCACGCCTGGCCGACGACGGGGCGCGCTCAGAGTTTGCCGAATTGGCGGCAGCGGCGGGCGAACTCGAGGTAGCACTGGCCGCCACTCCCGACGATCGGCAACTGCGCGCATTCCTGTCCACGGTGCGTGCTCGGCGCGATGAACTGGCGCGACGGGTGAAAGAGGCAAAGTTGTGATGCGACTCTCCGTGCGATCGTTCGCGTGGTGTCTTATGCTGGTCGCGAGTTCGTTGCCGCGAGGTGTGGCGCGAACCCAGCCGGCGCAGCCACAGCTACCTCGCGCACCGATCGCGCGCGGGTTTCCCTCGAGCGCAGACGTGACCATGCGCATTTACATCCCGGCTGGTCGCCTGCGGCTCTCAGTGTGGGCGCGCGACTCAATTCATGTGCGCGGTACCCTCGGCGACGCGGCAGCGTTCTTCGGCGGCGGGTCGCGCACACACGTGAAGCTTGGCGTGGAGCCCAAGGTCACCGGAGACACGCGTCTGCCGGAAGTCGATTGGGAAGTGTTTGTGCCTCGCGGCGCCCGCGTGTGGGTCAAGATGATCGACGGGGAAATCGATGCAACGGGTACCACCGGCGAGCTCGAGTTATATACGGTGCGCGGTCAGATCACCGTACGTGATGTGGCTGGCGTGAC
>JANLVM010000389.1:0-2008 GCA_031364015.1 Gemmatimonadaceae bacterium | reverse complement strand
CAAACCCCCCACGACCGGGCGCGGAGGGAGTGTGCGGCGCGACGTTGATGTCGACCGCGGGAGTCCGCCAATGATGGAGGGCCCACCGCCGGAAAATTTCGAATCGCCCTCCGCGCCGCCCGCTCCATATGCCAAGCGACCGTGGACGGGGCGTCGGGGTAAACCCACCGAACCAGAGTGGCAGTCCACGACCTCGCGACCGCGACCACGGCGTGACGAACCGGACGAGCGAGCCCTTGTGCGCGCGATGCTCGCTTCGCGCGACCTGGTCGAGCGTATCGCCGAGCGACATGCCCCGTCGGAGTTTCGCGATGTCCACATGGGAGCGATCTACGCCGCACTCTTGGCGGCGGGACACACCGATGCGCTCGACCAAGTGGCAGCGACGCTGCCCCCGGAGGCACTGCACGCGCTCCAGGAACTGACCGAGTCTGGTGGTGCGCACCAGTCGGAAGGGTCCGACGTGTCACTGATTCTGGCACGATTCGCGGCGCGACGTATTGAATCGCGCATCGAAGAGATCCGTGAGGCGATGGGTATCGTTCAACCGGAGGCACAAGCCGCGCTCTTGAGCGAGCGCATGGATCTCGACAAAGAATTGCGAAGGCTCTTGCCGATCCGCAGCCCGCGGGGTAATCGGAAGGGATGAAGTGACACACCACGTACTGGAGGCGTAGTGAACCCCGAGCTTGAAGCGCTATTGATTGTGCAGCAGCATGACGAGGCAATTCGTGCCATCGAGGCGAGGCGCGATGCCTTTGCCCCTCGACTGGTGTCGTTGGACAAGGCGCGGAAACGCGCCGTTGACGAGGTGGCTCGAAACGAAGCGGCGCTCGCACGCGAACTCGAGCGCAGTCGAACGCTCGGAGCGCTCATCGTCGACCATCGATTACGGCACGACAAGAATCTTGCGGTGCTCGATCAGGCGCATAAGCTGAAGGAAGCCACGGCGGCGATGGCGCAAGTGGAGACGGCGCGGCGGGTGCTGGCGGAAGAAGAGAGTGAGATGTTGGCGCTCTCCAGACGGATCAGCGACCTGCAGACGTCCACCGAAGCGGCACGCGACGCGTTGGCCGAGCTGGATGTCCAGCAGACTGAGGCGAGAGGTGGCATCGAAACCGAGCGCGGCGCCATCGTCCGTGAGTGGGAACTCGCGCGCACCAAACGTTCCGCATCGGCGACGGCGGTCACGCCGCCGCTCTTGTCCAGGTATGATCGGGTGCAGCAACGCCGGAAGGCGGCGGCGCTGTTTGCCCTCAACGTCGGCTTCTCGTGTGGCAGCTGTGACACGGCTATCCCGCTCCAGCGTCGCCCGGCCATGACGAGTGGCGGTCAGTCCATCGAGATTTGCGAGGGGTGTGGCGTGCTGCTGTATCTCCCGACACCGTCTGCCGGATCCTGAACGTCCTCAACCATAACCGTCGGCAAGAATTCGAGTGGTCGTGCCGCGCGAGCTGGGTATCAGTGCGCTGGTGAACGACGTAGATTGCGGCTCGTGATTGTTCCGTCGACTCCCCCCGTGCAAGATCCTCTCGGCGCTGCCGCACTGCGCTCGGACACCGCTGCAAGCGTGGGATTGACGCCCGATGCGCACCCTACGCCCCCGCTTGCGCCTCGGCAGCGACCCCAGGCGCGGTGGGTCGTCGCGGTCGCGCCGGACACCGATCTGGTGCAGCGACTGGTCACTGAGTTGTTGCTGCCCGAACCGCTGTGCCGACTGTTGGTAGGGCGCGGATACGCCGATCCAGAAATCGCCAAGCAGTACTTACGTCCACGGCTCGAACAGCTGGGGGCGCCGTCGTTGCTGTTCGACCTGCCGCGCGCGGTCGATCGAATCGCCACCGCAGTGCAGCGCGGTGAAACGATTTTCGTACATGGCGACTATGATGTCGATGGAATGAGTTCAACGGCGTTGCTCACCCGCGTCTTGCGAGGCTGCGGCGCAGGCCACGTGGTACCGTTCGTCCCCAATCGACTCACGGACGGATACGATCTGGGTCCGGCCGGT
>JANLVM010000355.1:0-2131 GCA_031364015.1 Gemmatimonadaceae bacterium | reverse complement strand
GCTCGGTGCCCGCGAATCGGTGCTCGAGTCGCGCGTGGAGATGACCGCGTTGCGCGATGCCACAGCCGTGATTGATGACTTCGTGGGGGTCATCTCGGAAATCGCGACGCAAACCAATCTGTTGGCACTCAACGCCGCGATTGAAGCGGCGCGAGCCGGCAGTGCGGGCCGCGGATTCGCCGTCGTCGCGCAGGAAGTGCGCACCCTGGCCGAGCAAAGCGCGAGTGCGGCGAATGAGGTGACCGAAAACGTGAAGCGCATTCGCGCCCGCATTGCCAGCGCGTCGGGCGCGGTGGAGTCGGGAGCGACGCGCCTTAAAGATGCCGAAACCCTGGCCGCCAGCGTCTCCGCAGCGCTCTCACGCATCGAGCACGCCGTGGGTCAGGTGGAAGGCGCCGCCACTCGGGTCTCCGGAGCGGTACACGCCAACCGCTCGTCGTTGGGTGCCGTGCAAAAATCGCTCACGAGCGTGCGCGATACCGCCGAGGGCCATGCGGCCGCCGCCGAAGAAGTGGCGGCCAGCACCGAGCAGACATCCGCGTCGGCGCAGGAAGTCAGTGCCACCGCGGAAATGCTGCATACCGCGAGTCTGCGCGTGCGCGGATTGATTGGGGAATTCCGCACGTGAAACAGCAACGGCGCTATCAGGGCAAAATGGCGATGAGCGATCGGCCAAACGATTAGCAGATCGCTTATCGCGTTTCTGCCCTGATAGCGTAGTTGCGCTTGGCCACATCTTCGGGCATGGACGACGCCACCCGGTCCCTACACTTCGCGCACCATCACTCCGCGCTCGGCCAGCATCTCGAAATATCGCGCCGCGGGGACACATTCATCGGGCGTGTGGACCCCAGGTGCGATGGCACCGGTCACCTGCAATTGACCCGTGATGGACAACGTATAGCCGGTTGTGCGCATCATCGCGGTGATGCCACGCGCATGGTCGTAGTGATCGACGACTTCCCATGCTCGCGTAGACCGCTGGCCATCCTTCGTGCCCGTCACCACCACGCGCAACGCGACCAGGTCGGGCTTGCCCTTTCGCAGTACCTCTCCGGCGACACGCACGAACACATCGCGCGGCACCACCTGCTGCCCTTTCACATCAACAGCGGCGGTGTCCAACAACCCGAGTCCGCGAATGGACTCCATGATTCGCGCGTGGCCGGGATAGCGCAGTGTCTTGTACTCCATGCTCGCAATCTTTCCCGCATAGCGGAACACCATGGTCGACAGACCGCCCGCGGTGTGAAACGCTTCCAGATCGCCCAACGGCTCGGCGAAGTGCACCGTCTCCAGTTCAGAGAGCGCACGGACCTCCTGCGGCACACCGTCCCGTACGACCAGTGACGGCGTGGTGTAATAGTCAATCATGCCCTCGATGGAATACGCAATCTGATATCCCAGCGGCGGCTCCGGCACCTGCGGCAGTCCGCCCACGAACAGCTGCACCCGCTCCACCTGGTCGAAGTGATCGATGCCGTGTTGCGCAATCACATTGACCATCCCGGGAGCTAATCCGGTGTCGGGTACCACGCTGACCGCGTTGGCTTTTGCCGCGGTGTCGAGCGTCAATTGCTGCCGCACGATCTCGGTGTTGCCACCGAGATCGCAAAAATGGACGCCGTTTTCGACGGCAAGTTGCGCCAACGGAAAGTTGAAGTAGTACGGAATCGCGCTGAGCACACCGTCGCAGTGCGCCATCGCGGCGCGGACCGCCGAGGCATCTCGCACATCGAGGGCAAGAGGCACAAGCCGGTCGCCGGCGAACGGTGACAGGAAGGACGGAAGTTCACCGAGCTTCACGTCGGCCAGAAAAACGCGCTCGACTGCCGCGTTATTCAGCAGGTCGAACGCGCACGCCGAGCCTTGCAGCCCTGCGCCGAGGACGAGCATACGCATCAGAAATCTCCAGAGGGTGACAGCGGTATCAGGTGGTCGGGGCGACTCGGGCGCTCCCTCTACATGCGCACGCGATTGCGACCATCGGCCTTGGCGCGATACAGGGCCGCATCGGCCCGCGCAAACAGATCTTCCACCGACTCAATGCGTGTCGCGGGAAAGACCGCGACGCCTACGCTGGCGGTCAGCCGCAGCAACGGTGCGTCAGTGGCATTGCTGAACGCATGCG
>JANLVM010000346.1:0-7948 GCA_031364015.1 Gemmatimonadaceae bacterium | reverse complement strand
AAAGGGACACCACAACTCGCCCTGATGTACGGGCGACGCCGGGTGGGGAAGACCCATCTTCTGACGCATACGTGGCCGACAAGTACACGGCTTTTCTACTTTACGGCTGCGGAAACCACGGCCGGCCAAAATCGGGCCGCGTTGCTCGAGTCGATTCAGCGGTTCACCGGCGAGACGCTTGACCCGTCGGCCTTCGGAGCCTGGCGCAATATTTTCCGCCAGCTGCTTGAGATGGAGGGAAGCCACCCGCTCGTCGTGGTGCTCGACGAGTTCCAGTATTTCGGTGATGGTACCGAGCAAGGGCTCCGCGACGTGGCCTCGCAGCTGAACGCTGAGTGGGAAGCGCAAAGACCGGCGCGCGCCCTGGTGTTCGTGTTGTGTGGGTCCGCCATCCGTCTCATTGAAGCGTTGAATACCGGTGGCTCGCCGTTGTATGGTCGGTTTGAGTGGGTATGCCAACTCGAACCGTTCGACTACTGGCACGCTGCCCAGATGGTTCCGTATCAGTCGCTACGCGCACGCGCTGCCACGTATGCCGTGTTCGGTGGTACTCCGCGGTATCTCGCCAGTATCGACACCACGGAAAGTCTGGTGGCGAACATCGCGCGCCTCTCCCTGTCCAAGCAAGGAACCGTGCGCCAGCTGGTTGAGACGGCGCTTCTGCAGGAACAGGGACTTCGCGATCACGCGACGTACAACGCGATCTTGCGCGCGATCGGCGCCGGACGAACGGAGCTGAATGCCATCAAGCAAGGCGCCGCAATCGGTGACGGCGACTTCACGGCCACCCGCAACAAGATCGACCGCCTCATTGCGCTCGGCTACGTGCGCAGAGAACGGAACTTCGGGGCGAAGAATACGCAGGCCTTCCGCTATCGACTAGCGGATCCCGCGCAGGCATTTCACATGGCATTCGTGACACGCTACCAGGCCATGCTGGAGCAGTACGATCCATCCGATGTATTTGAGCAGCACATCGCCAGTGTGTTCGACGCGTATCTGGGTCGCCAGTTCGAGGTTATCGCGCAGCAAGCGTATCATCGTTTACAACAGCAACGCGCGTTGCCGATGGCTCGGGAGTGGGGACGATGGGAGGGCAGGGACCGGGACCGAACGTCGGTGGAGATAGACATTGTGACGCGCCTTGCCGACGGACGCATGATGACCGGCGGCGTCAAGTGGTCGGAGCATCCTGCCGCTGGGACATGGCATCGACATCACATCGAGTGTCTCGAACGACTCGCGCAGTCCGGACAACGGTGGGCGCATGACGCATTGCAGCCAGACGCGCCCATCCTGTGGGTCGCTGCAGGTGGTTTCGAGCCAGGATTTGAGGCCGTAGTGCGGGAGCGCCACAACGAGGTCATGCTGCTATCGCTTCACGATTTGTACGATTGACACTCCTTCCACATTTCCCCCTGGGACCCCTCGCAACGCTGTATGCGGATTCTCACAGCGCGATGGCGGATGCGCGTCAGGGGCTGCCGAAGGAGCTAGCCGCCGACGGAGCTGGCCGCCTACTACCCTCTGGCGGCAATCGCCTTGATCGCCGCCGCCATCTTGTCCGCGTCCGCCACGCTGTTGTATAACGCGGGCGTCACGCGCACACAGTCGCCTTTGGCCAGTCCTGTGCGGTAGAACGTGAAAATCCCGAACTCGTCGAGCAGCGTCTTTGTGATGGCCTGATTGGCTTCGCGCGTTCCACGACCATGCAACCGGAATCCAGTGATCGCGCCCACGAGCGTCGGATCGTCCGGCGTGAGCACATCCACTCCCTTCACACTACGCACCGCGCTCACCCATCGATCACGCAGCAGGCGCAATCGCGCCGCCTTGTTCTCCACGCCGATCGTCGCCTGAAAATCGAGGGCGTCGGGAATCGTGAGAATCGTAGCAAAGTTGCTGGTGCCGGTATGCATGCGGCTGTCGATGCTCTGCAGCGAACCTTCGTCTCCATGTGCGCGATCGATCGAGCCGAGCTTGTCTTCGCGGATGTACATCACGCCGGCGCCTACAGGCGCACCAATCCACTTGTGCAGATTGAGGCCCACGAAGTCGGCGTCGAGCTGCGCCATGGTGAGCGGCACCTGACCAAACGAGTGCGCGGCGTCTACCACCACCTCGATGCCACGCGGTCGGGCGATCGCGATGATGTCCTTCACTGGCAACAGCAATCCGGTCTTGTTGTTGCAGTGCGTGAGCAGCAACAGCCTGGTCCTGGGATTGGCGTCAAGCGCCTTCGTGTACGCGGCCAGGATCGCGCTGTGCGATGCCGGTTCGGGAATGTCGAGCTTGGCCAGCGTCGCGCCGGTGCGCGCAGCCAGTGCGTTCATCGCGTACTGCATCGCGTTGTAGTCGAGATCGGCGTACATGATGGTGTCGCCGGGTCCAACCTTGTTGTACTGCCCAATGAGCGCCTGAAGCGCTTCGGTGGCGTTCCGCGAGAAGGTGATTTCGGTAGGCCTGGACCCGATGAACTCGGCGACGCGCGCGCGCACCTGCTGCTGAAGCGCGGGAAACTCGCGGCGCGCGAAGAACGAACTGTCGCGATTGGCGCGATCGATATTGCGGTGATACGCCTCAAGCACGGGCAGCGCCATCATGCCGAAGAATCCCGCCTCCATGTTGGTCACGCCGTCCTTCACGCGGTATCGTTCAGCGACCTGCTTCCAGAATGCCTCGTCGCGCGCCACCTGCTGCGGCGAGCCGATGGGCGGAGTCAGCGGCGGCAGGCTCCGAATCGGCGCGCTGATTGAGGGTGCGGCCTGGGCGGGTCTGTTAGCGGCTACGGATGCGGCGCCGATGAGCGCGGCAGTTTTCATGAACGAGCGGCGAGTAGGCATGCGTTGAGCTTACGGTGAGATCGGCGCGCAGGCAAACCAGAAGTTGTCGCTGGTATGCTCCGGCTGGTGTCCCAGGCGTGCGCGACCCACATTCCCCGAACACCCACGCCGGCGGACGAAACATGCGGAAGGCACTCTTAGCGGCATTCCTCCTCTGCCTTTCGGCGATGCCCGCCGACGCGCAGCCCGACCACCGCGCGCAGCTCACTGCCAAGTTCCGCGCACGCCTGACTGAAATTGCGCGCACCACCGACGGCGTGGTTGGGATCGGCGTGATCGATCTCAAGAGCGGCGAACGCTTTGGTGTGAACGACACGCTGTTGTTTCCGCAGGGAAGCGCCATCAAGATTCCCATTCTTGTCGAGTTGTTCCGCCAAGCCGAAATTGGAACGCTGGCGCTGGACGAACGCGTGTCCTTGCGCGCAACCGATCAGGTGGGAGGCACCGGTGTCACGCAGTGGTTCGGAGACGGACAGTCGGTGTTGTCGCTGCGTGATCTGGCGGTGCTGATGATCGTGCTCTCGGACAACACGGCGACGAACGTGCTGATTGGCAAGGTGAGTATGCATGCTGTGAACAACACCATGGCCACGTTGGGCGTTGGCGCGATCAAACTGCAGCGTCGGATGATTCAGCCCAGGGAAAGTGCAATCGGCAATGAAAACATCGGCACGCCAGCACAGTCGGCCGAGTTGATGCGACGCATTCACCAGTGCGAGCTCCCGATGACACGAGCGCGCTGTGACGAGGTGCGACGCATTCTCGAGATTCCCAAGAGCGGCGAGTTTCCGTCCAGCGTACCCAGTAGTGTGCGCGTGGCGTGGAAGCCTGGTACGGTGGAAGGGGTGGCCACGTCGTGGGGACTGTTCGCATTGCCCGCAAATCCCTACGTGGTGACCGTGATGGTGAACTACTCCGACGACCCGGAGGCGACGCGCGCCATTCGCCAGGTCGCGGATGCCTCGTACGAGTATTTCAGACGGGTGGCGCGGTCGTCACCCTACGGAGTTCGAGTGCCGGCGTCGCTCGCTGATTCGATTCGGAAGCGACCCTAGTCTCGGCCGACGCCATCGTAGTCCAGTGAACCGCGCGAAATCCGAGTCGTCGGACACCCATTCGCAACCGTGTTCCATTGCCAGCGCTGCAAACCAGGCATTGGACACCGTGTTGCCGACCGCCCCAGATTGTTCGAGCAGCATGATGAAAAGTGACCAGTGGCGATTCCCAGGCGCGAGAATCACCGCGTTTGGTGAGGCGCGCAACGACGCGACGTAATCCCGCGCGTGTTGTGCGGGTGTTGGTGGTTTGAATACCCGTGGATGCGTCAGCACGCGTAACGCACCACTGAGCGCGATATCGGAGAGTCCAAATGGCTCCGGTGCGGTTCGCAGGGACTCAACGTAGGCGTGCACCACGCCATGGCCGGGCGCGTCCTCGCGCATGGCGTTCACCAGCACATTCACGTCGAGCAGCACCATCGCTCAGCGCCCGCGCATTATGTCTTCAAGTGCAAAGCGCCCGAAAGTGGCGCTCGAGGAGCCGGTAAAGCGGGGAGGACCGGGGTCGGCGGTGGCGCGGTGCTGCTCGGGAGTTGACGAGCGGACCGCCGCGCATCAGTTCTTCTTCCACCCCTTCATGTCATCGACCGTCACCGGCACATCGAGGTGCTCGAGCAGCAACTCGAACCGCCGCTGTTCCTCGCGCTTGAATCGATCCTGATCGGGGAACAGCGTCTTGAGCAACGGCGCAGTGTCGAAGGCGTCGTTGGCGGTTGCCGCATCCTTCCAGACGATGGTGTAGCGAAAGTCCCAGCGATTGGCCTCGCCGACGTGATACACCGGCGTGACCGCCGACATGCTGATGATACGTCCGAGTTCCTGCTCTTTGACCAACAACGGATAGTGGTTCCGTTTGTACAGTTCCAGCCACTCGGCCGTGTACCCCCATTTGATCTTGTAGTAGTACTCAACGACATAGGGCCTGGCGGCCGCCTGAGCGCCGGCGCCACGCGCCGGCAGTGCGAGCATGCAGCCGACCAGGCTTGCAGCAACGACGCGGAAGAATCGGGTCATGCGGTTGGGGATTGAAGGGTTGTCCGAACATACAGCCCGCGAACGTTTTGCCAATCCCGAGCGGGCGACGAAGTCCGGTCGGGATAGGGGCCGCGGTGCGCAGATAGGCGAACAACGGCGCTTCCCCTGTGATCAAGCGGAACCCGACACATGGTCGTACACTTGGGGGACCCCAGCCCAAGGTGCCGTGAAGCGATTTCGGTCACACAGCAGGTCCGCCCGCAGCACCGCGCAATGCGCGCTCGTGTTCGCCGGCATTGCGCTTGTTGCCTGCGGGCGCGAAAACACCAACGCCGCGTCGGCCGCGGCCAGCGTGTCCAATGCGCGCATCGCCGTGCCGCGACCCGGTCCGCCCGGCGATTGGCCCATGCCGGGGGGCGACTACTCCAATTCGCGGTACGCCGAACTGGACGACATCACTGCCGCGAACGTCAAGCAACTGCAGGTGTCGTGGGCGATGTCCACTGGCGTACTGCGCGGTCATGAAGGGCAGCCACTGGTGATCGACAGCACCATGTATGTGATCACTCCGTATCCCAACGTGGCCTACGCGATCGATCTGGCTGCGCCGGGGCAGCCACTCAAGTGGCGCTTTCGACCGGAGAACGCGGAGGCTGCGGCAGGGCGCGCGTGTTGCGATGTGGTGAATCGCGGCGCGGCATTCGCCGACGGACTGCTGGTATACAACCTGCTCGACGGACACACGGTTGCGGTGGACGCGAAATCGGGCGTACAGCGCTGGCGTGTGCGTATGGGCGACCTCGCACTCGGTGAAACGATCACGATGGCGCCGATCATCGTGAAAGGGAAAGTCATCGTCGGGTCGAGCGGCGGTGAGATGGGTGTACGCGGTTGGCTCGGCGCGCTCGATCTCAAGACGGGCAAGCTGCTGTGGAAGGGCTACAACGTAGGCCCCGACAAGGACGTCGGCATCGATTCCAGCTACACCCCGTTCTACGCCCACGACAAGGGTCGCGACCTCGGGGCGACGTCCTGGCCGGGCGACACATGGAAACGCGGCGGCGGTGTCTCGTGGGGATGGGTGTCGTTCGATCCCGCGCTCAACCTGGTGTATTACGGCACGTCAAATCCGGGACCGTGGAACGAAGGAATGCGCCTCGGCGACAACAAGTGGACCTGCACGATCATGGCCCGCGATGCCGATACCGGCATGGTGCGTTGGGTATTCCAGGTGACGCCGCACGACATGTGGGACTACGACGCGGTGAACGAGAACATTCTCGTCGATCTCACCGTGAAAGGTGTACCTCGCAAAGCCTTGGTGCATTTCGACCGCAACGGTTTTGCGTACACACTCGATCGCGCGACGGGCGAAGCGCTGGTGGCCGAGCCGTTCGTGCACACGAACTGGGCCAAAGGCATCGATCTCACCACCGGCCGACCGATCGTGAATCCGGAGAAACGAACCGGCGAAGGCAAACTGGTGAAGAACATCTGTCCCAGCCTCGAGGGCGGCAAAAACCAGCAACCGGCTGCGTTCTCGCCCCAGACTGGTCTCTTCTACGTGCCAACGGTGAATCTGTGCATGGACTTCAAGGCCCGTCCTGTCACATACATTCCGGGCACGCCGTACATCGGCGCCGATGCACCGGAGACACTCGGTGCTGGCGGATTCGGCGGTGAGTTCATTGCGTGGGACGCGAGTACCGGAAGGAAACTCTGGGGCATCAAGGAGCCCTTTCCGCTGTGGAGTGGCGTTCTGGTCACCAAGGGTGGTGTCGCCTTTTATGGCACGCTCGACGGATTTTTCAAGGCGGTGGACGCGCGCACCGGCGCACCGCTGTGGCAGTTCAAGGTGGGCTCCGGCGTAGTCGGTAATCCCATAACCTATCGGGGACCCGACGGCCGACAGTACGTGGCGGTGTACGCCGGCATCGGTGGAGACATGGGCCTGCTCATCGCCGGCGATGTTGCCGCCAATCTGCCGTCCGATGTGCGCGAGCGCGGCAGCACGCTGCCGGAACTCGCCAAGTGGACCAGTTGGGGAGGCGAGCTATTCGTGTTCGCGATACCGCAATGATGCGCGCTCACATGATGCCGCGCAGGTTCATCTTGCGTACCGCGCTCGGGGTGGCGTTGGTGGCTGCCATCGCGTGGTGGCGATCGGGCACGCGTGAGGCCGGCGCGCTGTCGGCACCCTCAGTCTCCCAGGTGAACGCCTCCGGTCACGACACCATCCGGTTTGTCGAACATCCGGACACCTATCCAATCGGCTGGCCATCAGTCGACAAACCACTCGCGCTGGCCAATCCCTTCGAAGGCAATGCGAGCGCGCTTTCGATGGGGGCGCAGCTGTACATCGCCTACAACTGCATCGACTGTCACGGCGCCGGCGGGAGTGGCTCTATGGGGCCAAGTCTCGCGGATGGTCGATGGCACTTCGGCGGACGACCGGCCGAGGTGTTCGAGTCGATCTATCAGGGACGCCCGGCGGGCATGCCGGCGTGGGGCGGTCGCATCGGCAACAACCAGATCTGGATGCTCGTGTCCTATGTGCGTTCGCTCAATGGCGGACGCGATGTGAGCACTGAGAATTTCACCGGGCGCACCGTCGAACGCACAGGCCACTGAGTGTATGGTCGCGGCTTGTGGACATCACGGGCGGTAAATCCAGGCTGACGACCTCGGGCCTGTACCGCCACCGTATCCGCCGGTGATCAGCGCTCCTCCACCACGGACCGGGGCGACCGCCGAGAACTGACCGGCCATGCGCGCATCGCCGACCACGAGCGAAAACGTGCCGCTTGCCGGCTCGAATATCTCCGCCTGCGTCGCACCACCGGCGAGCAGCACTGCGCCCGTGGGCAGGAGCACGGCGCTGCCGTTGTGCTTGTAGCGCGGGCGTATCATATGCGGGCCCGGGGTGAACGCTGCCGACGCGGGATCGAACAGCTCGGTGGTGTTATAGACTCCTTTATCATCGCGCTCGTCTGCGCCTCCCGTAATCAGGACGCGACCATCGCGCAGCATGACGGCATCATGTTTGTGGCGGCGCACGCCCATGTCACCAAC
>JANLVM010000315.1:0-2114 GCA_031364015.1 Gemmatimonadaceae bacterium | reverse complement strand
TTCTCCGAGGTTCTCCCCCACCGTCACCACGTCGCCCTCCTGCTTGAGTCGACGGGTCAACACACCGGCTTCGACCGCAGGCACTTCCACGGTGATCTTGTCCGTCTCCAGCTCGACAAGCGTGTCGCCGACGGCAATGGCGTCACCCTCCTGCTTGAGCCAACGAGAAACGGTCGCTTCGACGATGGATTCGCCGAGTGGGGGGACTTTAATAGACGGCATGAGGCAGCGCGGTCGTGGTGGAACAGTTTTGACGAGAGAACCTCCAATATAGGCTCGAACCAGCGCCGCCGGGTTGACCGCCAGATCGGATATCAGATGGACGGCGATACCACGTGATGGGATCGGACTACGGATATCGGATACACTCCCGCTTTTGGTAGAGCGGAGAGAGATTCCGCATGGTTGCCATCGCCACGCGCATCTCGCGCGTGGCGGGTTGCATGCTCCGCGTCCTCTCGCCACGTCATGATCACACCTACTCGCCGATCTGGGCTCCGCGCGATGGGAGTTACCGCATCGCTAGTGGTCCTGCCAATTCACCTGAGCGCTCAGGCGCCGACAGAAACGGAGTCGCCAAAGGCGAGCGCCTCTTACGACGTCATCGGTCGCCGCGGCACGCGCGTCGAACGATTTCGCGCGCTGATTGGATCGTCGTGACCGAAACCATGCGAGGTCTCACCATCGATGCGCATGGTGGTCTGGAACAGCTCCGCGTGCGCGATGACCTGCCCATTCCAGCGCTGGAAAGACCGGATGATGTCCGCGTCCGCATACACGCCGCGGCGCTCAACCGACTGGATCTCTGGGTTGTTGGCGGCATTGCTGGTGTACGAATCCATCCCGGTTGGGTACTCGGATCGGACGGGGCCGGCGTGGTCGAGTCCATGGGCCGGGACGTACGCGACCTCGCTATCGGCGATCGGGTGATGCTGAATCCTGGAATCGTCGATCGGTCGTGTTCGTGCGAGTACTGCCGCGACGGAGATCAGCCACTCTGTCGCAGCTACCAGATTCTCGGCGAACATCGCCCCGGCACCATGGCCGACTATGTCGTCGTGCCGGCGGCCAACGTACGACCAATCCCGGAGTCGATCGACTTTACATCAGCGGCCGCGTTTCCCCTGGCGACGCTGACCGCATGGCGCATGATCGTCACCCGCGCGCGCGTGCAGCCGGGCGATCAGGTGTTGATCTGGGGCATTGGTGGCGGCGTGGCACTAGCGTCCCTCCAAATCGCCAAACACATCGGTGCGACCGTCTGGGTCACATCGGGTAGCGCCGAAAAATTGGCGCGTGCACACGCGCTCGGCGCCGACCATTTGCTCGATCATACACAGCACGAATTGGGTCGCGAGATTCGCGCGCGTACCGGCAAGCGAGGCGTCGACGTCGTCATTGACAGTGTCGGCGAGGCGACGTGGGCGCAGTCACTGGTCGCGCTGGGAAAGCGCGGACGTCTGGTGACGTGCGGAGGCACCAGCGGGCCGCTGGTCCAGGTCGACGTGCGTCGCATGTTCTGGAATCAGTGGACGTTGATGGGGTCCACGATGGGCAGCGACGCCGAATTCGACGCGACGACGGCGCTGTTCCGCCACGGCGCCTTGCAGCCACCAGTCGACTCGATTTGGCCGCTCGAGGAAGGTCGCGCCGCGTTTGAACGCCTCGATTCAGGCGCCCAGTTCGGGAAGGTGGTGGTGCGACTGTGATGGCACGATGAGCGATACGGCGCGTTTTACGACCGACGAGGAACGCGCAATGCGAGAGGCGGCGATCGCCGGCCAGATGCCGATCTGCCCTCGGTGCGCGGTCCGCATGACGCACCGGGAGATTGGTGGCGGTTCGTTCGGGCTCGGATATCACCGGCAACGGGAGTGGCTGCTGTGCCCGTCGTGCAAGCGCAGCGTGATGTACGATCGGAAGCGCGGTACGAGGCTCTAGCGCGATGGATCCTAACATCCGGTTAGGGGCGCTTTGCCTCGCGGCATCCATGCTCGCTGTGGGTGAGCGAGACGTCGTCGTGAAGCGTGCGCTGGCGCATCTGGATCCCAAGGCCAAGGGCGAGGCCGCGCGATTGGCGGCATTGAAGACGTCGGAACCGGTAGAACTGCTCA
>JANLVM010000245.1:0-3185 GCA_031364015.1 Gemmatimonadaceae bacterium | reverse complement strand
GCCAGATGTTCCCGGTGACCGGGTCGACGCAGAGCCCGTAGTCGCCGTGCCCGTTGCCGAGACAGACCCCCGTCCTCGTGTTCGTGTCGTACCGAAGGAGGCCGTTGCCGAAGCGGGCCGACCGATGGGGATCGCCGTGGCCAACGATCGGATCGTGGCCATCGGAACGTCGGCCGAAATTCGCGAAGGGATTGCGACCAGCGTACGGGTCGTCGATGCCAAGGGGGCCATGATCACCCCCGGATTCATCGATGCGCATGAGCATTTCAACGACGGCGGTTTTGCGCTCGCATCAGTGCAACTGCGAGATGCGAAGACACGTGAACAGTTCGTACAACGCATTGCCGCGTTTGCGAAGACCCTGCCCAAAGGCACCTGGATTCGCAATGGCGATTGGGATCACACCAATTGGGGCGGTGAGCTGCCGCGCCACGAGTGGATCGATTCCGTGACGCCCGACCATCCGGTGTGGATTAACCGTCTGGATGGTCATATGAATTTGGCCAATACGGCGGCAATGCGTTTGGCCAATATCGCACGTACGACGAAGGACATCGATGGGGGGACCATTGTGCGCAGTGCGAACGGCGACCCCACGGGAATATTCAAGGACAACGCCAAATCGCTGATTGACGTCGCACAACCGCCACGCAGCGTCGCGGAATGGGATCGTGCACTTGATACCGCGATGACATACGTCGCTGAACGCGGCGTAACGAGTGTGCATCACATGGGCGACTGGGAGGGGTTGGCGGCATTTCGCCGGGCGCATGCTGCAGGCACGTTGCGCACCAGAATCGTTGCGCAAGTGCCCCTGTCCGATTGGGCGCCGTTGCGCGACACGGTGAAGAACCGAGGGCGTGGTGACGACTGGCTTCGCATTGGCGGTCTCAAGGGATTTGTGGACGGCTCACTCGGTTCGCACACGGCGGCAATGATGGCGCCCTTCACCGATTCACCACGGGACAGCGGCTTTTTCGTGACGCCGAAGGACAGCCTGTACGCGTGGGTGAAGGGCGCTGATGCGGCGGGATTGCAAGTCATGGTGCACGCGATTGGAGATCGCGCCATTCGTACGCAGTTGGATATTTTCGAGCGCGTGGCGAGTGAGAACGGCGCCCGCGATCGGCGGTTTCGCATTGAACACGCACAGCATATCGCGCCGACAGACATACCGCGATTCGGCGCACTGGGCGTGATTGCCAGCATGCAGCCCTATCACGCCATTGACGATGGGCGATGGGCGGAGAACGTGATCGGATCCGAACGCGCAAAGGGAACGTACGCGTTTCGGTCATTGCTTGATGCCGGTGCGACGCTGGCGTTCGGAAGCGACTGGTTCGTGGCACCGCCCACGCCGCTGGAAGGCATACAGGGCGCCGTCACGCGTCGTACGCTCAATGGTGCGCATCCCGACGGATGGGTTCCGGAACAGAAGATCACGGTCGAGGATGCTCTCCGCGCCTACACGCGCGGCTCCGCGTATGCCGGTTTCCAGGACGACAAACTCGGCGTCTTGCGCGCCGGCATGCTGGCTGACTTTGTGATGCTCGATCGCGACCTCACAAAGATCGCGCCGGAAACCATCGCTGACGCGCGCGTGATGTTGACGGTGGTTGGCGGGCGCGTGGTATACGAGCGGAAGTAGCGAGGCGCTCTCAGCGCCCCGAGCCGCTCCCGCGCCCCGCCGAATGGCGCGCCCTGCGCCCTGCGCCCTGCGCCCTGCGCCCCAGCGTTCGCCCCGCTCCCGCCGTACCTTGTAGTGCTGTCAGTACGGCAGCTCCCCCTACCTGATTTGGAGGTCTTTCGGATGTTTTCGCGGATATTCTGCCCGTGGCGGGTGATCGTCACGCCACTGCTACTGGCGACGCTCGCCGCACCGGCCGCGAACGCGCAGCCCAATATCACTACGCCGAAAGCGTTTCTGGGCAACAATATCGGTGACGATTACTTCCTGCCGACCTACGATCAGTTCACGTCGTACTGGCGCAAGATCGACGGCGAATCGAACCGCATGCAGGTGATGGAGATTGGCAAGACCGGCGAAGGCCGTCCGCATCTCGCGGCCATCATCACGGCGCCCGAAAACTTCGCCAAGCTGGCCCGCTACAAGGAAATCTCGCAGCGACTCCATCAGGCGCGCGGGCTCACCGACGAACAGGCGCGCGCCCTGGCCAAGGAAGGGAAGAGCGTGGTGTGGATCGACGGCGGCCTGCACGCCACGGAGACCGTTGGTCCGAATCAACTGATCGAAACGAGCTTTCAGCTGGTCAGTCGCACGGACGAAGAGACGATGCGCATCCTCAGGGATGTGATTGTCGTCATGGTGCATGCCAATCCTGATGGCATGCAAATGGTCGCCAAGTGCTACATGCAGATTCCCGTTCCCACGGAGCGGCGTGGACCGTGCTCGACGCGCTTGTACGAGAAGTACGCGGGGCACGACAACAATCGCGACTTCTACATGTCGAATCTGCCCGAATCTCAGAACATGAACAAACTCATGTACTGGGAGTGGTTGCCGCAGATCATGTACAACCATCATCAGTCGGGCCCGGCCGGTACGGTCATTTTCTCACCGCCGTTTCGCGATCCGTTCAATTACAACATGGATCCCATGATCGTGATGGGACTCGACTTGGTTGGCGCCGCGATGCACCAGCGGTTCCTTCAGGAAAACAAGCCGGGCTTCACGATGCGTTCCGGTGCGAGTTACTCCACGTGGTGGAACGGCGGTCTCCGCACCACGGCCTACTTCCAGAACATCATCGGCATCCTCACCGAAATCATTGGCAGCCCAACGCCATCGTCGATCCCGGTCACGCTCAGTCAGATTCTCCCGCGCGGCGACCTCCCGGCGCCGATCGCGCCGCAAGCATGGCATTTCCGTCAGTCAATCGACTACTCGGTTACCGCGAACTACTCGATTCTCGATCTGGCGTCGCGGTACAAGGACCAGTTCCTGTTCAACATCTACCGCATGGGTGCCAACCAGATTGCACGCGGCAGCGGCGATCACTGGACCGTGACCAATGAGGACATGGTGAGGGCGGAGACGGCGATGCGCGCAGCGCAGGGTGGAGCGGCGGCAGCAGCTGGCGGACGCGGTGGACGTGGCGGTGCGGCGGTGGCGGTGGCGGGTGGCGATGCGGCTCCACCGGATGCCGGTGGCGGTGGTGGCGGTG
>JANLVM010000220.1:0-1629 GCA_031364015.1 Gemmatimonadaceae bacterium | reverse complement strand
GCTGCCGAAGATCGTTCCAGGGCTCGCGAGCGTATTCGGTGACGCCGTAGGCCCCGAGCGCGGTTCAGATAGAGAGAACGCGACCCGCTGAAATCTGTCAACGGCGTCTCATTGCCGGCGGCAGGCAATGGCAGCGGCATGACGGATTTCACCGTGATCGCCGACACGATTCGCGTCTACGAAGACGGCTTCGGCGTTGAAGTGCTCGTCACGTCACGACCCGGGGAGATCGGTGTCCAGCGGCAGGAGCAAGAATTGCGGCTGTTTTATGCCCAAGGCTATGTTGCGTTCGACGTCGAATATCCATGCAGGGACGTGCTGTCCGCGTCGACAGCGAGCTGCATTGCGCCGCCGCATCATCGCGGCGTGCGCTCCTCGAACGGCATGACGTTCACGTATTCCGTGATGTATCGGGTGCCCCTGGTTTTCGAGCGTGTAGGGCCGATCTTGCCCGAGTAGCGCGAGGGCAGTCGCGCTACTCGAGAAGTATGTAACCTACCGAATCCGTGCCAGCGCCGAGTCCAGCTTTCGCACCAGCGTCTCGCGGTCGTAGCTGAACTTGTGCGCCTGGTTGAGCTGCACCAGTTCCTCAATTGCCTTGTTGATCGTCACGTCTGCCTGGCGCGCCGCAGGCACAACCATGTAGCGCATTTTCGGCATGGGATCAAAGAGCGCATGCAGCGCCGCCTGCGCGACATCGTCGGGTTCCGGATAGTTGTCGTAGTTGCCCATCGCCGCGACCATGCGTTGCATCTGCGCTTCGAACGGTGTGCCCTTTGCGCGCGCTGCTGCGGCCTCGACCTGCGCCGTCGTGTTGCGCCCGATCTCCGAGCGATAGTTGCCCGGTTCGATCAGGCTGACCCTCACGCCAAATGCGCTCATCTCGGCCGCGAGCGCATCACCGTATGCTTCAATCGCATGTTTGCTCATGCTGTACGGGCCGAAGAATGGTCCCGACAGGATGCCCGAGATCGAACTGATAGTCACAACGCGACCCTTCGCGTCGATGATGAGCGGTGCAAAGGCTTTAGTAATCCGATAGGGCCCAAACACATTCACGTCGAACAGCGATCTCAGTTCTTTCTCCTCGACGTGGATGAGCGGCGCGACGAACGCGATACCGGCGTTGTTGACGATGCCGTGCAGTCCGCGCCCGCCCGTGCGTACCGTCTCCACCGCGGCGGCAACGTCCGCATCGATGTTCACGTCAAGCTTTACGCCCTGCACGTTCTTGATCTTTGACAGCGCTGCAAGGTCTTCCGCCTTACGCGCGCCGGCGTAGACAAAGTGCCCTTGCGATGCCAGCAGCTCCGTGATCTTCCGGCCAATACCGCTGCTTGCTCCGGTAACCAATACCGCGAGTTGCGCTGGGGCCGGCTGTTGCGCGGCGAGCGGGGCGACGGCGAAGAGCAGGAGCAGGATGGCACGAGTGACGGGCTGGCGCATGATGCCTCTGGTGTTTGTGGTGTCGTTGGTAAACGAAAACTACCGTGGAGTCTTTCGGAATGCGGATAGCGTGTTGAAGCCGCGTCTGATGTCTCACGCCGCATCTCACTGCGCTGGGATTGCACAATGATTGTTGCTGTGCGGTCGCTTCTGGGAGGCTCGTCGAGAAACAACAGCAGGGTC
>JANLVM010000218.1:0-3024 GCA_031364015.1 Gemmatimonadaceae bacterium | reverse complement strand
GCCGCGTATGCGCACGGCAGCGCCGCCGATGCGAAGCGCGCGTTGCTGCGCCTCATCAAGGAACTGGCGGTGATCAACGAATCGGCGGCGCGCCGTTTGGAGGAAGGACTCGACGAAACGCTCACGCTGCATCGCCTCGGGGTGCATGAGGACCTGCGCCGGAGTCTCAACACGACCAACCTGATCGAAAGCGTGATGGCGCAAATCGAACGCAAGACGCAACGCGTGGATCATTGGCGGAACAGCAACCAGAAGCAGCGCTGGATCGCCGCGACGCTGCTCCAGGTCGAGCACAACTTTCGACGCGTGCGTGGCTTCAAGCATATGGCCTTGCTGCAAACCGCGTTGAGCACCAAACTCCCCACCACCGCCGTCGCTGCCTGAGCAGCGATCATCCGGCACTCACCCGAATTTCAACTGAATTTGGGACACACCCGTGAACACGAAGCACAGCGCTGTAAGAGCTACTGTGAAGGCGAACAAAGGGTTGGCTCCGAAGTCATAGAATGTCAACGCGCTAGGGCGCACCGTGTAGGGCGGCGGAGAACCACGACACCCCACCCACCACCACTGCAAAACGTAGCGTGCGCCCGACAAACGTGGTGGCAACAAACGCCACGCGACTGAAATGCAGTTGTCCCGTTAACACCGCCATGATGGCGAGCGGCGGCAAACCAGCACTGGCCGAGGCGAAGACAAGGCCTACTGCCACCAACGGACGTTGCTCGGTTTGCCGCTTCAGTTTCTCAAACTGATTCTTCCAGCGCGGCGATTCTGTTTTACTGCGAATGAAGCTCCACTTGAGTGACGAACATCCCACTTGATACCAGAACAGTTTTCCAATCGCCTGGCCGGCGGCGGCCAGCAGAACGATTGACCAGAATCCTGTCGAGCGTCCGAACGCACCAACACTTCCCATGTACAATTCCAGATTGACGAGCGGGCAGAGCGCGGAAATAATCGCGACGCCGAAAGTAGTGATGGGCATCATGACGATCACGCGTGCGCTGAATGTGCGTGCGCCGCCAGCGACTGTGCTGATTGCACCACACACCCTTTGGGTGACGGCATGCCGACTTTCAACAACCACATCAATGAAGTGATTTTGAACGCAAGCAACGCGCACGCAATCGCACCCACCAACCACGGTTCACGCGTGGTCACCATCAACACGGCAAACAACGCGGAGTTCATCGCCTTGCCGGGTTTGGACCAATTCCACACCCACAACCGGCGATTGATCAGGTAGAAATAGTTTGGACTGGACACCGGCCACGCGAGAAACGCCATCGACAGGTACATGTCCACCACCATGAACTCCGCCAGGTAAATGCCGACGGGCACAATCATGGTCGGGTCGTACCACGCAAATCCGATGTAGAACACGGCCGCCGAAATGCGATCACACATGATGTCCATGGCCGCGCCAAACCGTGTTTCCGTATTCGTGAGACGCGCGACAAACCCGTCAGCGATGTCGCCAATCCAGTACGCGCCCAACGCCGACAGTAGCAACGTCAGTGAATGCGTGTGCGCGCCGCTTAAGGCCAACCCCAGCGCTAGAATCGTGCGCGTGAGGGTGATCGCGTTCGCCCACGTCACCACTCGTTCTGTCAATGCCTGCGCGCACTCACGATGCGTGCAACCACTTGTCGCGTGCACTGCCGCTGGAATTGTGTTGATCTGCCGGCCAACACGCGGCATCGTGCGATCGAGTCCACTCGCCGTCGCGCTCATTGCTCGATCTCCTTCGAAACCACGGCGACGGTCACAGTCAGCGCGCGCAACACCTGATCGGGCGCTTCCTCATGCGGGAAGTGTCCGACGCCGCGCAGTCGCACGACGCGCAGACGGCTTCCAAGAGGCGCCAGCGCCGCCAGGTGATCGGCGCTGGGCGCCGTCGCGTGCGGTGACTGTCCAAGGACGACGGTCACCGGCACTCTCACGCGCGCGACCAGCGACGCGACTGACTCAGGTTCGTTCGCGCGTCCCAATCGTTCGGCCATCGCCACGGCCCGACTCACATTGTCGAGAACGGGCTGCGTGTAGGCGCGTTCCGTTTCGATGTCAAACCATTGGGTCTCCCCACTGTTCTCGCGAATGCCATTCACCAGCCGAGTGCGGATGAACGCGTTGCCGCCAGGCATCCGCGAGATCATTGGTGCCAGACGAACAGCGCCACCCATGGCGGGAGTACGATTGGACGGGAGCGCACCAACCTCCAGCAGGTCAAGCGCGGACACACGATTCGGAAACGACGCCGCCAGGCGCAGGGCCACTCCACCGCCATGCGCATGTCCCACCACGTGCGCTTGCTTCACCTGCAGGCGTTCCAGCGTGGCGTCCACGCGCCGGGCCAGCGCAGCAAAGGAAACGTCCGCCGAGTCGACGGACAGGCCGTAGACGTCAATGGTGACCACGCGAACGCCGCTCGCGACTAACCGCGTTTCCAGCCGATGCATGCCGGAAACGCCGCCCAACGTGCCGCTGAGCAACACCCAGGTCTCGACGCCTTTCCCAGCGTCGCGCACGGTGACGACGGGCTTACCGCTCTGGGCCGGGAGCAGCGAGGCCGTCAGCGGTACAATGACAAGGGCGGCGATCAGGACCAGGCCCTTCGCCGACTGCAGCAGGGACGCCGGGTTGATGTGGTAGTTTCGCATGGCCGCCAGCTCGGCGGCCACCCGTCGGCGCACGACCGGCAGATACTCGCCGAAGAACTCCGGCTCACGGGCGAGGACGATGGCGGCCCGCTGCGCATCGTCTCGGTGGTGCACGCCGAACAAGCGGGCAATGCCCCACTCCACGCCTTCCCAGAAGTGGAGCGCTCCGAGGAGGGGATTCACGAAGTTCGTGAGAATGCAGTAGTGCGTGTTGCGCGCGTGGATATGGTGTCGACGATGGTGCGCCGGTGTCTGCAGCAACCCCGCGCGCTGAAACACGCCGACGAGCCACGGATTCTCGCGCGGCGACCCATGACTCCATTTGTGGATCTGATTCATGTTCACGATCAGGCAGAGGCCC
>JANLVM010000217.1:0-5249 GCA_031364015.1 Gemmatimonadaceae bacterium | reverse complement strand
CAAGGGCAACCACGCGATCAGGGCAAAACGCGATCAGGGCAACAACGCTCAGGACTGGCGTTCCCCTACACATTTGCTGATCGCGCTTCGCTGCAGCCTTGATAGCGTGGTTGCCCCTGACGCCTTTTGGCTCATTCTCGATGGAAACTTGCAATTGAAATAAACTGATGATATTCTTCCAATATGCATCAAGTCACTTCGCGCGCCGCCAAGGTCCGTCCCGATGCCGCTACCGTCCTCACGAAAGCAACGCTGAGCGCCGCCGAGCGACTCGCGCTGCGCCAGCGCGACTTGGCCGCAATCCTCGGCTCGAGCGAGGCCTCCGTGTCGCGGCTCCACCAGGAGCGAAAGCTTGAGCCGGCCAGCAAAGAGGGTGAGCTCGCCCTGCTCTTCCTTCGCGCGTACCGCAGTCTCGATACCCTGGTGGGCGGCGACGAAGCGGCGGCACGCACCTGGCTACATGCCAGCAACACGCATGTCGGCGGCATCCCGGCCGAACGCATCCGCACGGTGGAGGGGCTGGTCGATGTCGTCCGATATCTGGACGCAGTGCGCGGGACGCTCTGAGGTTCGCACACTCAAGCTCACGCCGTGGCGGGTTGTCGAGTCTCAGCATCAGGTATCGACCCGCAAACTCGTCGACACCCTGGAAGAGCAAGCGCTCCTTGAAGAGCTGATCGACGGCGCAAAGCCTCCGGACACCACTGCTGGACGTCAGCACTATCTGCTGTCTACACCGTTTCGTTATCCGCCCCTCAATCATGGGTCGCGTTTCGGGGATCGGCGCGAGCGAGGCATCTGGTACGGCGCGGAGACCGTCGCGGCGGCAATGGCCGAAGTGGCCTACTTTCGATTCGTATTCCTTGAAGGCAGCACTCCGGCGCTGAGAAGAATCACCGTAGAGCTCACCGCATTTCGTGTGCACGCGCGAACGACGCGCGGCGTGGATCTGGTTGCCGAGCCCTTTGCATCGCATCACCGCGCGATCGCGTCGCCGAGTCGGTACCGCGCCACGCAAGCGCTTGGTGCCGCGATGCGCGCCGACAGCGTCGAGATGTGTCGGTTTCCCTCGGCCCGCGACCCCGATGCCAGCGTCAACGTCGCGGTGTTCGTTCCAGGAGTATTTGGACGTAGTGCGCCGCAGGGCTTTCAGAACTGGCGTTGTTCGGCCGATCTCGACATGGTTGAGATGACGCGCCGCGATTTCACAACGAAGGAATCGATGGTGTTTGCGCGACGGGTGTTTCTGGTGAATCACCGGCTGCCGATGCCGGCGGTGGAATAGTGTAGGTAGCCAGCAAACTCGGATATTCGGCCGACGAAGTTGGCGTTGAGCTGGCAGAAGAATGCGGAGGTTGATGCCTGGAACCAAATCTGGGGGACGTCGTAGGGCTCGGGTGAGTGCCATTCCGCGCTCAGCGCGAACTCACCCAGTTGGCATCGACACCATCAGGAGTGGTCCATGAAGCTCAAGCGCGTGGTAGGGTGGAGTGCGCTCACGATTTCACTCGCCGTGGTACTGACGGCGTCGATAGCGTACTGGATGTCAGACAACTCCTGTGGCGCTCGCGGCACCGCAGCGGCTCCGGCCCACCCGATGAAGGCGTGGATTTATTGCGACTACGGTTCGCCCGATGTGCTTACGCTCGAGAATGTCGAGAAGCCATCTCCCGCCGACAATGAACTCCTGATTCGCGTGCGCGCCGCGTCGGTCAATCCACTGGACTGGCACTACATGCGAGGCACGCCGTACATCATGCGCATTGGCACTGGTCTGCGTCGACCGAAGGTTATACGTCTGGGCGTTGACTTCGCTGGAACGGTCGAAGCGATTGGCAAGCGTGTCACCCACTTCAAGCCAGGCGACGACGTATTCGGCGGGAGAACAGGAGCCTTCGCCGAGTATGTCACGGTGCGAGAGAATGCGGCGGTGGCACTCAAGCCGACCAACATCACGTTTGAGCAGGCGGCCGCAGTTGGAATTGCTGCGGTCACGGCATTGCAGGGGCTCCGCGACCAGGGAAAGCTGCAGCCGGGACAGAAGGTGTTAATCAACGGTGCCTCCGGAGGCGTGGGCACGTTCGCGGTACAGATCGCCAAATCACTCGGCGCGCATGTGACCGGCGTAAACAGTACGCGAAATGTGGAGTTGGTGCGCTCGATCGGCGCAGACTCGGTGATCGATTACACGAACTCCGACTACACCAAGGGCGAGCTACGGTACGACGTGATTCTGGACAACGTGGGAAATCGCGCGCTGTCAGACAACCGGCGAGTGTTGAATCCAAACGGAAAGTACGTCTTGATCGGTGGCGGAGGACCAGAGGTCGGCAAATGGATCGGTCCATTTATTGGCCCGATCAAGGCGATGTTGGTCTCACCGTTCGTGACGCAGGAGCTGGGTATGATGCTCGCGCAACTGAACCAACCAGACCTGACGCTCCTGCGCGATTTGATGCGGGCAGGGAAGATGACACCGGTTATCGATCGGCGTTATTCGTTCCGTGATGTCCCGGCGGCTATCCGGTATGTGGAAGGGGGACGCGCACGCGCCAAGGTGGTCATCACCTTGGAGTAGACGATTGGCTCTGGTCGGTCCACTCTCAGCGACGTCAACGTCGGTACGCTTCGGTCTCCGCGTTCTCGGCCGACTGCATCGCTGTGTGCCGCCGTCCCAGCCACAGTGCCACCGCCAGCCACACCGCACTCATCGGCACCGCCATCAGTGAAATCGACGATACGGCCAGACCCAGCGCTGACAACCCGGCGTAACTCCACGCGCCAATCTGATCGCCGCTCCGATACACGAACGTGTCAATGAAGTTCTTGGCCTTGTACTTGTCTTCCGGTGGAATCACCGTGAACAGCACTTCGCGTCCGGGATTTGCAAACGCGTAGTTCCCCGCGCGTCGCAGCACATTGAAGGCGACGAAGAGTGAGAGAGACGTGTACATACCCAGCGCGCCAAAGCCGATGATGCTCATGGTCGGCAGAATCGCCAGCGTCATGCCCACCCCGATCCACTTGATCACCCGACCCGAGATAAATATCTGCGCGACGATCGTGATGAGCTGTACGAAGAAGTCGATTCGTGCGAGAAAGGCGGTGCGCGACTCTCGGTCGGTGTAGCGCGCCCCGACGATCTCTGCTTGCTGGAAGTACAACACCGTCGTGCCGATGGTAAAGAGCAGCATGAACAGGCAGATGCCCAGCAGGTAAGGCGACCTGAGAACGTTGGTAATTCCGGCCAGCGATGTGCCGCCCACCGAGCGTCGCTCGGTCTCGCGCTCTCTCGTTTCGGCGCGAAAACTTGACGGAAACTGTCGCACCACCTGCACCGCACATTCGATCAGCAACACCGACATCAGCATGAGGATCGGCGTGCCAACTGATGTAGCCAGCGCGGCGGTGAATGACGAACCGGCCAGCGCGCCGAGCGTGCCACCCACGCCTATGAATCCGTACAACCGTTTGCCTTGCTCGCTGTAAAACGTGTCTGCCATGAAGCCCCAGAACACGGACGGCACGAACAGGCTGAACACGCTGGTCCAGATCCAGAAGGCCGGACCGAGAAAACGCTCGTACTCCGGCGTACTCCACTGCACAGCGGCGGCGAACAGGATAAGCATCAGCGCAAACATCCGATACACAATCGGAATGAATCGTCGCACCGGGAGTCGCGACACGAGCGTCCCGAATGCAGGGTTCACCAGAAGCGTCGCGACCAACGTACCCGTGAACAGCCAGGGCAATCTGGCCGTACCGGCCGCGACGCCTACCGCATCGCGAATGGACCGCAGAATGAAATAGCTCGCCAACACGAAGAAAAAGAACGTGAAGGCGAGTAGCGTCGTCCGCCACTCGCCTTCTTCGACCGTCACCAGCCGACTCACCCACCGTCGAATCACGGACCGCCGCTCTTTTGTGCATGCCACAACGCGAGCACTTCTTTCTCTCGCTCCGACGAAATGCCCGCGCGCAACTTCTCCTGCTCAACCGCAGGTCGCGAGTGATACCACGTCATCGCGGCACGCACCGTGTCCTCCAGTGTGCGGAACGTCAGTCCCGCCGCTTTCGCCTTCTCGATCACACTGGTACTGAACGCCACGGTACTCGCTCCCGTGAACGACCACACCGGCATGTCGCCCCACGAGCGCACTTTCTGCTGTGTCAAGAACGCTTCCGGCACCCACGTAAAGCGCGCATCATTGCTGAAACAGGCTTTGATGCCATACAACAGTTCGCCGATGCCGCACACAGTGCGCGGACCGACGGCGTTGAATGTGCCGCCCGTGCTATTCTCACCCAGCCGCACCATCCACTCGGTGAGATCGCGCACATCAATCCACTGCGCGGGATCGTCCAGCGTGCCGGGCGCCAAAATCTCGCCGCCTCGCTCAATGCGCACCGGCCAATACGTGAAGCGATCGGTGAGGTCACCGGGTCCGACAATCAACCCCGGTCGCACAATGGTGGCGGTCGCGTACGCATCGCGCACCAGCATTTCGCAGCGCACCTTGCGCGGCCCGTATTGGGCGGTGGCGGCATCGGGGCCTTCAATAGGTGCCGGATCCTGGGCCGGAGACTCTTCGGTGGGATACGACGCGGTAAAGTCCTTGTACGCCGCCGTACTCGATACGAACACATACTGTCCGACGTTCCCTTTCAACACAGTCGCAGCATCGACGATCCACTTGGGCTTGCCCGTGGGAATGTCGTACACCACATCCCACTTTCGCCCTTTGAGCGCGGCGTGCCCGTCGGGCAGATCGCGATCGCCGATGAGTTTCTCGACTTTCGGAAACAGACCGGGCTTGGTCTTGCCGCGATTGAACAGCGTGATGCTGTGGCCACGCGCGAGTGCGTGCTCCACCAAATGCGGACCGATGTACCCCGTGCCGCCGAGTACAAGAATGCGTTTCGGAGCGTGCGTGCATGCCACGGTCATCATCCTCCCTGCTTCGCGCGCCACTCAGCCAGAACCGTCTTCTCCTTGTCCGACGCCAAGCCATTGCGCGCCTTCTCCTGTTCCGCTGCGGGACGACCGTGATACCACGTGAGCGTGTCTTTGGCGGTGTCTGCCAGTGGGCGGAATGTGAGTCCCGCACTGTAAGCCTTCTGACAGTTCACCCGCGCAAACCCGGCGGTCCGCCCTGTAGGCGGCAGCCACACCGGCATGTCGGTCCACCCGCGCACTTGTTTCTCCGCCAGAAACTCGGCGGGCACCCACGTGAATTTCGCATCACTCG
>JANLVM010000202.1:0-5722 GCA_031364015.1 Gemmatimonadaceae bacterium | reverse complement strand
GACTGGTGAAGGCGCATCTCGACGCGCCGCTCGGCATCTGGGAGGTGCAGTCCATCGAACCCGGCGTCGGCTCGCAGCTCACCGATCTGCTATCGGGCGAGGAACGCTTCGTGTACGACGCGTCATCCACCGCCACCATGCAGCCGTGGCTCGGCCTGCTCGCGTACGTGGTGGACTGCGACGGCATCAGCTTCTTTGGTGGACTGCACGCAGAGCCACTCCCTCCCAGCGAAACGAACATGGTGGTAAAGGAGATCCGTCGTCTCGCCCGTGTGCGCACGAAGCCGGTGTCGCTCGAGTTCCGCACCGACCCTGATGCGCATGTTCACGTTGCCGCGCTGTGGCGAGCTGCGCAGCATCAGTTGGAGCACAAGTTCGACAATCTCGTCATGCAGAACACCGATGGCCACGTGATCGCTCCGCAGTCGGATCACTTCGAGTTGCATGCCGATCGCAAACTGGTGGTGAAGCGTCTGGCAAAGGTGTCCGGCACCCAGCCTCCGGAGCGCATCGACGATGACGATGTCATCATGGTGATGCAGCCACCGACGGCCCGCGACACTATGCCGGGCAACACGGTGGTAGGGCGTTTCATCGTGTCGCCGGTTCGGCTGACCATCGAGACCAACTCGGTCGAGCGCGCCGACGTATTGCGTAACGCCGTGGAGGCAGCGGTCGATGACGCGATACGCTTCCAGTTGCGCGTATCTGAAAACATGGAGTCAGTGCGCCACGCCGCGCAGCGTCAGTCGAAGTCGGCGCCCGCCGTGTCGTATGTCGATCCGCGCGCCGACACGCCACCCGAGTTGCAGGCAATGCTCCAACAGTTCTATGCGCAACACACGGCGACGTGGGCAGATATCGGACTGCCCGCGCTGGAGGGAATGACGCCGAGGGCGGCCGCCAAGGACCGGCGCATGCGACCGCGGCTTGAGACACTGCTCAAGGACATCGAACAGAAGGACTCGTCGAGTCCGGCGGGGTTGCGCATGGATATCCGCGCCATTCGGCGGGCGCTGGGACTGTAGGCGGCTCGGGTTAGTGGGGACGGCACTTTCCAGCGCCTTGCGGAACGGCAAGCCAAGCGAGACGTACGGGCCTTTGGTAAGGTTGCCCGGCGTTTCGACGAAGCGGGTAATCAGACTCTCAAACCCCGGCGTCGTGCCAGGAAACGTCGTGGTGAGAAAGTCGGCAATGCCGCGTCGCGTTTCTTCAGCGACAATCAATGGTTGCATTGGAGTTTATAGCTGCTTGAGGCAGCGGGTCACATGGTCGCCGATGGGTTCCATCAGGCGCATCACGACCGCGCGTGTGTCGGTGTCTTTGCCGTGCTGCGCGATGACCCTATCGATGGCGGCCGGCGTGCGCTCCCCAAGTTCGGCGATGCGATCGAGCAACGCGCTGGGCGGCAGCTCAACCGCCCGTGCCACGGCGCGCCACTGCTTGCCCGTGACTTTCGACACGCGTCGTTCACCGTCGACGGCCATCGCGAGCGTTGCACCACCTGGCGACAGCGACGGATACGGCAGCGCGGTAATCACATCGTACAGCGGTGCGAGTCGGTGCGTCGGTCCGGTGGCGTGCAGCATGGAATAGTTCTTGGCGTGGGCATCGGGTGCGGCAATGAGCCAGTTGAAGACATTGGCTTCGACAAAGCGTGCAAGATCCAACATCGACTCCGCGGAATGTCGCGCGAGAATCGCAGCGACATCGGTCAATCCGGGCCCGCCATCAGATTCATACTTGCGAGTGGGCTGGATACCGAGCGCCTGACACATGTCTTCCTGATGCACGCGCGTGACCACACCGTCATGGCGCACCCGGTCGTAGCGTTCAACCACGATCGCGGTTTCCTCACCAAAGTGCTGCACGGTGGAATGTGCAGCGGCCAGTCCGAGTTCGCGCGCAAGCTGCAGGCAGGCGTGCTCGTTGTAAGCAAGGTCGGCGAGGTCGAGTACGGGCGGTTTGAGAATATGCGTACTTGGCACACGCCCCTTGGGCACGCCCCACTTCCCGTTGTCGTAGTACAGCGTGGTCTTGGGCTGCGCGCCGGCCAGGCTGAATTGCCCCTGCTCGCTGGTGGAGCGACCCGCTGCGGGGTTTTGCCGGAGCGCGGTGAGCAGTTGGGCGACGTCGTGGCGTGAGAGCCATTCCACAGATCTCTTCTGATCGGCCTTGGTGGATGCGCCGAGTGTGTCATGCGCCCGATCTGGAGGGACGACTTGCACGGCACCGGCACAGTCTTCGCCCACGTGCGCCAGCAGCGCCGTGACATTGGTGCGTGCGATGCCGTGCTGGCGCGCCCAGAACTCGATGACGCGCGGGTCGTCGGGGAGCAGGCCCCACAAGAATGCCGACGTGGCCCGGTGTCCGTGCTCCTCCGTTCGCAACGGCATGGACAACGACAGCGGAAACGCGCCAGGCTGTGTGCGCCACGCGGGTTCGTATCGAAAGACGAGCCGTTGATTCGCCGCCCGATACACGTGTCCGGCGAGTGCGCCGTGGAGGAGCACGGCGAGCACCGGACGCGCTGACAGGGTGAGGCGGCGGCGTTCAGACATCGAATAGCGACGTCACGTGTGCAGCCATCACGGTTTTGGTGGGCGGGTCGTCGGTTCCGGTAAGCGGCGAGGCGTTGGGATGCTGGGCCAGCCGGAAACAACCGAGGGCGCCGCCTCCGTGAGCGTGGCGTGGGCGACGACTCTGGCGAGCGTGACATCAGCCCTGAGCGGGTGCTCGCGGTGTGGCTCAGGCGCCGTCGCACTTCCGCGCGATGTACCGGCCGGCGATTCATGGCCGGGCTTGATGGTGATCGCCAACCCCAGCGCATGAATAGCCTTGAGGGCAAGCCCAAGCTCGGCGCTGGGCTTTCCCTTTTCGAACGCGGCCACCCAGAACCGGCTGGCGCCGATGCGCGCAGCCAGTTGGGTCTGCGTGAGGCCAGCGGCCACCCGAGTTTCGCGCACCAGCGCGCCGACGGCTGCGGAATTGAGAAACATGGTCATGAGAGAGTATGTTGACGATCATCAACATATGTGTTTTGTTGTCGTACGTCAACATGACGGTCGTGTTGACGAACGGTAACATCCTGCACGCGCACACTACCCAGCGGCGCCCGCCGCGCGACGCTCGAACTCCGCCCACGCCACCGCGTAATCGTGCTCGCGGTCGGCGGTGCCAAAGGGCGCGACGTATTCCACGATGCGCTCCACGGGGCCGCCGGGCAGTGTGTCATCGAGCACCGGGCGACGGATGCGCGTCCCGTCGGGAACATCACGCACATCGTCCCAGCCGAGGCGCTTCGCGACGGCGCGGCCGTGGGGGAAAGCGCCCTTTGGCGTGGCGCCGCGGCTCGCCGTTGAAGAGCTTTTCGGCGTCAGTGTACTAATGCGCCTCGCGCGCGACGACGATTCAAGTTGCGAGCCACCCAGTTCAAGACTGCGAAGCGTCGCGTCATCACACGATGATCGTGAATGGAATCGGGCCTGCGAATCAAGGCCAGTGCAGGTTGGTGGAACACTCGCCAACCACCTCCACGCCATACCGCCCATTGCGAGGTCACATCAGCGCTGCGTCATCGAGTCCTTCAATCGCACGTAGGCCTCCCCCCAACGGCGGTGGAGCCATCAACTGACGGCGCCTTGACCGATTCACTCCCAGAGCTATCAGAGCCACGAGCCAAGCAGTGATAAGTATCTCGATCATGTATTCGGTTGACGCCAAACATCACCTGCGGGCGAACCGTCGCTGGAGTACTGCAAGCTTGATACGCTTGCGATGGTGCTCATCTGGGAGAACTGGCGAAGGAGCGTGGGTCTTCCTTCGTCGTAAGCGCGCCCACTGCGCAAAGCGAGCGCCCCGAGAAGATCGCTCTCCCCGGGGCGTGGAAGCCCGCTGGCCGTGCGCGCCGTATCGGCATCTGTGTCGCGACCCATCGCTGGGTACGCCTGGCGGTACGCGACTTTCCGCCCTCAGCGTTCGGCTTCCCATTCGACTGTATGCAAGTTCTCGCGCCGCAGAAGCCGAGTCAAGGATCTCCGGCCCAAGGGGAACGAAGCCAGATCACCTTCGGCGGCGCACCAAACAGAAAACTGCGCTGATGGAAATCCGCATCCTTCGACACAATGGTCAACCCGTTGTCGCGTGCATGCATCCACACGAGGTCGTCAGCGGCGCGTGCGAGCCCAACATCGCGCACATGACGGGAGTCGGGATACACGTCTGCCAGCCGCTGAAGCAGCCGATGCGACAGGTTCTGGTCGAACAGCAGTCGCATCGGTCGTCCCCTGGGATGCGCGTCCGGATTTATGCGGCGGGGCTCGACACGAACCGACGCTCGCGGTCTGCCGCGAACGAGAGACATGCGCGGATGTCGTCGCGCTCCAAGTCGCAGCGGTCCTTCGGGCAGTCGCGTGACGTACTCCTGATCGTGATCCAGCGGTCGCAGCACATTGATGTATCCGTCCAACCATGCAACGGGCGAGCCTGACACATCGCCACCAAGGAGCCGCCACAGCAGCGCGACCCACGCGACAGCGCTGGCGATCGCGAGTGGATCGTTGTGGGTGATGGCAGCGGCGATCGCCGTTTCACGCGACAGTGACGCTCGATCGCCGCGCAGATGCGGTAACACGATCGGCGCAATTCGCATCAGCGCGCCGTTCCCGGCGCTGGCCTGACCCGCGTCCTGCCACGACGCGCCCGCTTGACGCGCGTGGACAAAATCCCCGGTTGCTCGACCGCGTCCGTAGATCTGTCGGGAGGCGAACACTGTTGAGAGGGCGTCGGGTTCCAGACGTCCATGCTCCAGCAGGTGTTCCACCGTCCAGAACGTGAGTTGCGTGTCATCACTGGGTGTGCCGACTCGACGCCCGCGCACGTGTCGATTGGACAGGTAGTCGGTGATGTAGCCAAACTCGTCGAAGCGACGTTGCGGACTTCGAGACTCGCTCCGATTGCCCAGGGCATCCCCGATCGCGACACCAAGGAGCATGCCGCGGACGCGGTTGGCAAGATCGGGCGCGGCGATTGCCGCTGCGACCGGGATCGCATCCAGCCGCGATTCCTGGATACGTGGAATCCACGAAGCACTCATGGTTGTCAGACCCCGGTTGCATGTTCTTTCGTGCCGCCACCATCGGGGCACCTCGCTTCTCTCTCGATTCGTGAACGTCAGGATAACACCGGACATTGAATGCCAGCAGACACCCGCACCCTGTCCAAGTCCGACTTCAAAGTCGCTCGCGACTGCCCCACCAAACTCTTCTACAAAGAGTCCGGCGGCTACGCGAGCGTGAAAGACGACGACCAGTACCTCGCACTGCTCGCGCAGGGCGGATACATGATCGAGCAGCTCGCCAAGGCGCGGTATCCCCACGGTCGCGAGATGGGCGATCGGCACGATCCCGCGCAGGCGTGGGCCGCAACCGCGCAGGCCATTCGCGGCGGCGACGTCACGTTGTTCGAGGCGACCCTGCTGAACGATCGACAACTCGCCCGCGTCGACATCCTTGAGCGCCGCGGGAATCGACTCCGCCTCGTCGAGGTCAAGGCGAAGTCGTGGGATTCCGAGAAGGACAATGGTCAACGTGCGTCCCGTCAGAGGCAACGCCATGAGCAATCCGGTCAGGAATTGGCTCGATACATCGCCGCGCACCCGCACCACATTATTTTCCACGACCGCTGCGGGCGAAATTTCCAGCGGCGGGAAACCCTCGTTCTG
>JANLVM010000663.1:0-7667 GCA_031364015.1 Gemmatimonadaceae bacterium | reverse complement strand
AGCCCTGTTTGCGTCATGCGCTGTCCGCCGGCCGATTGCACCGCGAGTGCGATGCCGAAGTCGGCGACGAGCGCGTGGCCGTCCTGCAGCAGGATGTTCTCGGGCTTGATGTCGCGGTGGATGATGCCTTGCGCGTGCGCATGCTGCAGTGCGTCGGCCACTTCGCGCGCGATGCGCAGAGCGTCGGGAATGGGCAACTGCCGCTCGCGTTCGAGCCGTGCGCGCAGTGTTTCCCCGCGTACGAGCGGCATCACGTAGTACAGCAGGCCATCCGCCTCGCCGCTGTCGAGCAACGGGAGAATGTGCAGATGCTGCAGACGCGCCGTCGTGCGGATTTCGGTCAAAAATCGATCGCCGCCAAGCGCCGCGCCGAGATCGGGATGCAGCACCTTGATCGCGACATCACGCTCGTGCTTGAGGTCGTGCGCGAGATACACCGTCGCCATGCCGCCCGCGCCGAGTTCACGCTCGATGCGATAGCGGTCGGCGAGGGCGGTGGAGAGGCGCGTCATCATCTCGGTCATATCCGCACTGTACACCACCAGGGAAGGTCACTCATCGCCTGGCACCGGCCAGCGTCTCGCGGAACTCGCGTATCCAGTTGTGCACGATGATCGCCTTCGCCTCACCGCCAACAGGCCTGAGCACCAGGAAACGCTGGCCGTCGGCGGAGACATCGTAGGACGGGTGCGTTGGTGCTCCCGATTCGTTCCCCGGCAGCACCAGTCGGCGCGCTCCGAAGGAGAACGTCGCGCCCGTAGTCACCGTGCTCGCGGTGATCCCATCGCCTGCGCGATAGAAGAGCGTGCGCCCTGCGCCATCCCAGAGCGGCTCGGTCCCGCCATCGGAACTCACCTGCACGCGCGCACCCTCGTTGGGAAACGGGCGCACGTAAATCTCCATGCGTCCACTCTCGTCCGACTGGTAGGCGAGCCAACGACCGTCGGGCGACAATCGCGGCATCTGCTGCGATGCCGGACCGGTCGCGATCGGAATGAACGTCTTGCGATCTCCCGTGAGATCGATCGCGAGGATGTCACGAGGACGGGCCTCGCCGGGAGGCGTGCGCACCACCAGCCACCGGCCGTCCGGCGAGATGATCGCCTCGTTGATATCCCAGCCCGCGTCGAGGAGGGTCTCGGCGCTGCCGCTGCCATCTACCGGCATCCACGCAATGGTGGTCTTGCCGCGGTTCTCCGACTTGAAGAGCACGCGGCGCCCGTCGGGTGTCCACTCCGGCACGGTGTTCTTGCCCGACCTGGTCAAGCGGGTGAACGTGTCCGCCGTGCGATCGTAGATCCAGATGTCTTCCCCTTCTTTCGACGTGACCGTAACGGCGATGCGGCGCCCATCGGGGGAGAAACGGGGATCCGCATACTGCCCCGCTTCACTCCGCGCGGCCTCCTCGGCGCCGCCACTCGCCAACACCAGTTTGACGTCGCTCGCACCAGGCATGTACGCCAGCGTTCCCGATGCCGAGAGTGCGACGCCCTCCACTCCGCGCTCAATGGGCACGGGGTCACCGGTGACACGAAGCGTTCCGAGGTCCATCTGCACGAACGTCAGTTCCGCGTCGCCCGTCAGATAGACCAGGTGACCGTCGATGAGTCCGAACGCGCGATCGCCGCTCACTCCAAGGTTGGTCGTTTTTCGCGTATCGAGCGAGATCGCGACGAGTCGCGACGAGTCGCCGCCCACGATCACCGTCTTGCCGTCCGGCATGAGCACCGGATATTGCGACAGCCCCGCCGACGCCGAATCGGTCGCCAGGAGCGCCGTCCCGCCACGCGCAGGCATCGTGAGCAGTCCGCTGGTGGTGCCGATCAGAATTATCTCCTCGGCCGTCCAGGCAAGTCCCATGATGGTGCGGGAGCCTGAGTTCCCGATGGTCTGGCTGGCGCCGCCATCACTGGGTATCCGACGGACCTGATTGCTATCCACGTAGGCGATCCATCGTCCGTCCGGCGAGAAGACCATGTGTCGCAACGTCTGCGCGGCGAGCGTGACGCCCTCACCGAGCTCGCTCGTACGCCGTACGACGGTGCGATACCCTTTCGCGCTCTGTGTCACGTACGCCATCCGATCACCCTGCGGCGTGAGCACGATCGGGAACCCCCCGATCATGACGCGCTCGCGCGCCGGCGTGTCGATCGTCGTGCGCACCACGGGTGACTCGGCCAGCGCCGGCGGATGCAGTTCTACCCACGCGAGCGCCGAGACGGCGACGCCAGCCACTCCCCAAGCGACAATCTCCCGCCACGCACGACGGCGGGTCGCCGGCAGGGCCTGCACGTTCGCGGTGTGCGTCAGGTAGCGCGCCAGCGTTGCCGCATCGCCCTTCCCCTGCAGCGCCAGCGCGAAATCTCCGGCGGTGGCGAACCGGTCGGCCGCCAGCTTCTCGAGCGCATGTCGCACTGCGGCATCCACGTGCGCGGGCACACTGCGCCGCACCACGGAAAGTGGACGCACCTCCTCCGTCATGAGCCGCGCGATGATTGCCTGCGCGGTGGTGCCGGTGTGCGGCGCTTCGCCGGTGAGCATTTCGTACGTCATCGCGCCCAGCGAATACACGTCGGTGCGTGCGTCGACGGCGCGATCCCCCGTGGCCTGCTCGGGGCTCATGTACTGCGGCGTGCCAAGCGAGAGACCGGTCTGCGTCACGCGCTGTCCGCCAGCCTTGCTCACGGCGAGCGCGATGCCGAAGTCCGCCACGAGTGGCTGGCCGTCGGCAAGCAGGATGTTCTCCGGCTTGAGATCGCGATGGATCACGCCGCGACGGTGCGCGTAGTCGAGTGCCTGGGCGATCGCGACCGCGAGTCGCAGCGCTTCCTCCACCGGCAGCTGGTTCTCGCGTTCGAGCCGCGCGCGCAGCGTCTCGCCTTCCACAAAGGGCATGACGTAGTACAGCAGTCCGTCCACCTCACCGCTGTCGAACAGCGGCAGCAGATTGGGATGCTGCAAGTTCGCCGTGACCCGGATCTCGGCGAGGAACCGCTCGACGCCGAGCACCGCGCCGAGCTCCGGCCTCAGCACCTTGATCGCGACGTCGCGCGCATGCTTCACGTCGTGCGCGAGATACACGGTGGCCATGCCGCCCGCGCCCACCTCGCGATCGATGCGGTAGCGGTCGCCCAGTACGGCGGCGAGCCGCTCGATGACACCGTTCATCGTCCTACCTTCCGCGTGAGTTCGTCGAACCAGTTGAGCACGACCACCACCTCGTTCTGCGTACCGGCATCAGCGCCCGACTTCACGAAGTAGAAGGTGCGATCGTCGGGCGACACCGTATACAGGACGTGCCGATTGTCGGTCTGGTAGCCGGACGTGGAGAAGAGCACGCGCTCCGTTACCACGCGGAACGCCTCACCGGGCGCGATCTCCGCGGCGACGAGCCGATTCGCGCCATCGCGGTAAAAAAGCTCCTTCCCCGAGTGCGACCACACCGGCTCGGAGCCGCCCGCGTGCGACACCGCGTACCGGGCGCCCTTGGTGTCGGGAAACGGGCGCACGTAGATCTCCGTGCGCCCCGTTTCGTCCGACCCGTACGCCAGCCACCGTCCATCGGGTGATACCGAGGGGGCGAACTCCTCTGCGGCGGTGGCGACGAGGGCGCGCGGTGCGCTGTCGGTGCCGGTTCGCATCGCGGAAATATTCCGCCCACCGCCGGAGCCGGTCCGGAACACCAACCAGCGTCCGTCGCGCGTGTAGACCGCCTCGTCCACGGAGGTCGACATGGTCAGTAGCCGACTCGGCGGCGCACTGCCGTCAGCGGGCACCTGATACGTGGTGAGCGGGCCGCGCTGATCCGATGTAAACGCGATCTGGCGACCATCAGGAGTCCAGCTCGGCCGGTGATTCTGGGTGCCACCGGCGGAGAGCCGCGAGAACGTGCCCGTGGCGAGTGAGCGCAGCCACAGCTCGGAGCGGCCCCCGCGGTTCACCGAGATGGCCAGCTGCGATCCGTCGGGCGAGAGAGCGGGTGCCCCGAAGTTCCCTCGCCACTCGGAATCGACGAGCTCCTCCCGGCCGTTGTCGCGCGACACGCGCACCACGCGGCCTAGCGCCGCGGCCTTGTTGTACAAGAGCGTCCCGTTGGCGGACAGCGCGAATGGGGTCGCGGCAGCCTCGGTGACGGCAACGCCCTCCACGACCGCGGTGAACGCGCCCTGCAGCGTCCCCGCCGATGCGTCAAAGCGCGCCGCCTGGAGGGTGCCATCATCCTGCACGACGAGCAGGTGCCCCGTGGGCGCGTAACGGCCGAAGCTGCCCGCCGCCAGCAGTGTCACTTTCGTGCTGGCGACATCGAGTACGCCGATGCTGGGGTTACCGCTCACCGGGTAGACCGTCAGCAAAATCTTTTTGCCGCCGGGAAGTAGCTGTGGCCAGTAGTAGAACAGCGCGTTCGCCGTCGTGTCGGGACGGGCCACGAACTCCGGAGTGCCGCCGCTGGCCGGAATCCGCATAAGGTCGCGGCCGAAGCCCGGCCCGCGCAGGTAGTAGATCCAGTCCCCGTCCCACACGACGCCGCGTCCGTAAATGGAATCGGGAACGAGCACGCGCGGGTTGCCGCCACCGAGCGGCACCACCTTGAGCGCGCCAGGAAATCCGGTGACAAACGCGATTGAGCGACCGTCTGGCGAGAACACCGCGCTCCACGCCGCGTCGGATCCGGCGATCGGCTGCCCGGTAAGCGCGGCGGCATCACGCAGCAGCAGTGCCCCCTCGTCGGTCGCGTAGGTGAACTGTGATCCATCGGGCGAAATGGCAAGATTGCCGGTGAGGACGCCGTACTCGGGCACCGTGACCGCGTACCGGCGCAACTGGCCCGTCGGTGCGCTGCGCATCCATCCGGCGAGGGCAAGCGCACCCACGGCGACGAACGCGAACGCGAACAGCGCGGTGGTGACGCGCTTGCGTCGTCCGTGCAACGGTGATGCGGCATGCGCCGTGACCGAGCCGACGGGCGCGTAGCTACGATCGGCAAGCGCCGTTGCAAACTCCGCCGCTGTCGCGAATCGATCGGCGGGCAACTTGGCGAGCGCCGTCAGCACGGCCTGCTCGACGTGCCCGGGTACGGTATCGCGCAGTGTGTGTAGCGCTGTCGGACGCTCGGTGAGCACCTTCGCCACGATCGCCTGCACGCTCGATCCGGTGAACGGTGCGTCGCCGGCGAGCATTTCGTAGGTGATCGCGCCCAGCGCGTACACGTCACTGCGCGCGTCGATCGTGCGCTCACCCATCGCCTGTTCGGGCGACATGTACTGCGGCGTGCCGAGCGAAAGCCCTGTTTGCGTCATGCGCTGTCCGCCGGCCGATTGCACGGCGAGGGCGATGCCGAAGTCCGCAACCAGCGCGTGGCCGTCCTGCAGCAGGATGTTCTCGGGCTTGATGTCGCGGTGGATGATGCCCTGCGCATGTGCATGCTGCAGGGCGTCGGCGATCTCACGGGCGATGCGCAGCGCATCAGGAATTGGCAGCTGCCGCTCACGGTCCAGCCGTGCGCGCAGTGTTTCCCCGCGTACGAGCGGCATCACGTAGTACAGCAGCCCATCCGCCTCGCCGCTGTCGAGCAGCGGGAGAATGTGCGGATGCTGCAACCGCGCGGTGGTGCGGATCTCGCTCAGGAACCGCTCGCCGCCGAGTGCGGCTCCCAGGTCGGGATGCAGTACCTTGATCGCGACGTCGCGCGCGTGCTTGAGATCGTGCGCGAGGTATACGGTGGCCATGCCGCCCGCGCCAAGCTCGCGGTCGATGCGATAGCGGTCGGAGAGCGCGGTCGCGAGGCGGTCGAGCGTCGTCATCGCGCCGCCGTCGTACTCACGTGTGGCCTCACGGTTCGTTCGTCAGCGGATCAACGACCTCGAGAAAAGGAAAGCGCGCGAAGTTTGTATCGCGCGTGCAGATGCGACGAATGCCGTGCTCGCGCATGAGCACCGCCGTTTCCGCGTCGTGCCACAAGTTGCCGGCGATCATCGGCACCTCCGACACGACGTCGGCCAGGACGGCGGCATGGCGATCGGTCGGCACGAGCATGGACAGCCCCGGTGACTCCTGGAGTACGGCAAGAAACGCCCCGGCGGCCTCGCTGGTCCACGGCTGCCGCAACACACGTGGGTGCGTGACAACGCGAAGGAACTCGTAGCAGTTGCCCCACGTGAGGTACCACGCGCCCGGCTGCGCGCGCCATCGCTCGAGCAGTGCACGGCAGCGTGCGTGTTCAGGAGCTCGGACGTCGGCCGCGTACACCAGGACGTTGGTGTCCACCACAAACACTCAGCGCTCCTCCATGACCCGATACAACGCGTCGCGGTCGGCCACGTCGACCAGCGCTCCGCCGGAATCAAAGCTCGGGAGCGGGGGCAACGCTGGTGTCTTGGAGCGACGATGCAGGAGTTGCCGCAACGCCGTCTCGACGAGCTCGGACATGGTGCGTCCGGTACGGGCCGACTCACCCCGCAGCTTGGCCATGACCGTGTCATCGATATTCAGCGTGGTCTTCATATGGGCAACCATATAAGTGGTATGGGTGTATGTCAATTCTTATCCATCGTCATCCATCCTCGCGCAATCGCCCGAGCTCCGCCAACAGCTGGAGATCCGCCGTCCGCATGCGTGTCCTGCTCGCGGACGTAGCGACGCACCGCCTCCGCCACGATCCAGCTCCGGGACCGATCCTGTGCGGCGGCAAGCCGGTCCGCCGCCGCGAACTCCTCGGCAGGCAGCGTAATCGCACTACGGGCAAAAGGCTTTCCTCTCGGCATGAACCATCACTGCTCAATTCCTTAGGTTAGTGCTTATGCGGTCATCCCCTCACCCGTGGTGCCGGTGGAAGTCCCGGTGGCGAAAGACAGTGCCTTCGCGACTCCGAAGTCTGTAACGACTGCCGCACCGTCGGCGAGCAGGATGTTGTCCGGCTTGATGTCGCGGTGCACGACCCCGCGTTCATGCGCAAACGCCAGCGCCTGCGCTACATCACGCAGCACCTTCACCGCGTCGGAAAGCGGCATGGGCGCACGACCGGCCATGCGTGCACGCAGCGAATCACCGGGGACGTACGGCATGGTGAAATACGGCACGCCATCGGCGTCGCCTGCACTCAGCACGGGCACGATGTGCGGATGCTGCAACTGTGCGGCAGTCGTGATTTCCCGGCGGAAGCGTTCGACGGCCGCGAGGCCCCCGTCGATTGGCACCACCTTCACCACCACCTGCCGATTGAGACCGTTATCGCGTGCGAGAAACACGCGCGACATCCCACCGCCGCCAAGTTCACGCTCGATGCCGTAGGTGGCGCCGAGTGCGGATTGCAGCTGTTCGCGGAGATCGTCGCTTGCGGATTGGCCTGCTGCCGGACTCTTCATCCGCCAAGGATACGGCGATAGCGCCGTCGGGGGGAGTCAGCGGCGCGCTACTCCGCGAATAATTCAACCAGCGGGAGCTCGAACCCCGGAAGCAGTGCATCGTCTCGAAGGACGTCCTCGCCCTCGAGCAGGCACTGAGCGCCGTCTTCGCCGTAGATCGCGACTTGGCGCGCCCGCGGATCAATGACCCAAACGACGCGCGTGCCGACGTCGAGCCAGTCGCCGATCTTCGCGAGCAACGGGCCTGGCCGGTCGGACGGCGACCGCACCTCCACGACGAGGTCTGGTGCGAAATCGGCGTACCCG
>JANLVM010000195.1:0-2210 GCA_031364015.1 Gemmatimonadaceae bacterium | reverse complement strand
CCATCGGCGTGCCCGGCACCTATCCACTTGGCGTGACTGGCTCGGTCGCCGGTGGCATCGGTACGGTGACGACCGGTACCTCCAGTTGGTCGACACCGTTAACTGGTGCTGCGGGAACGGTGACAATCAGTGCCGTGTCGGCGACACGCATCGTAGGGACGTTCCAGTTCAACGCGATACCGCAGTTGGGGCAGGCGGTCACGACGACGCGTGCGGTCAGTCAAGGTGAATTTAACCTGGCCGTATCGGGCGCTGCGACGCTGGTCGTGCCAGATGGGGCGGGGAGCAAGGTGACCGGCACTGTGGCAGGCGTGCCGTTCAACGCCGCGGTGGTCGTATCGGTGACCGCGCCATCGTCGGGTACACTCTCGATCGCGGGTAGCAACACGACGCATACGCTCAACTTCATCATCTCGGGCTACACGGGTGCGGCGACCTACGCGTTGGGAACTGGCGCGGCGCGAACCATTTCTGTCACCACTGGCAGTCCCTCGAAAGTCTGGGGCGGGTCGAACGCTACCAGCTCTGGCACTGTTGTCATCACCAGTGCGACGAGCACGCGCATCAAAGGCACATTTACCGCGACCCTGTTGCCGTCGCTGATCAACCCCAACGAACCGGCGATTACGCTCAGCGGCACGTTTGAAAAGGGCCTACCGTAACGGTCAACGTCAAATGGGCGGCGGCTCCATCCCCATGTACGTCCACTATCGTCGATGAATGCGCCGAGCGTGGAGTACATGAAAATGCACCGTGCGAGTGTGTGGGGTGGCTATTTGTGCGTGAGCGTGTAGACGTAGGCCGCGAGCGCCTGGATTTGCGGATCGGTGAGGTTCATCGGGCCGCCGCGCGCTCGCATCGGATTCCGGCGGGTTGGATCTTTGATTTTCTCTGCGGGAACGCCCGACGTGATAATCGCCGCGATCTCGTCGAAGCTGCCGGCGGTGAGCTGCACCCACTTCTTGCCGTCGAGTGTTGGTCCGTTACCCGCACCAATGCCGCCCTTGCCGTGGCAACGTTGGCAGCTGCCGTTGTTGAACAGCGAATCACCCATGACGATGTTGGCGGGCGTCACTGCGGCGGGCTTAGCCGGTGTCGCGTTGCGGGCTGCGGTACCTCCACCCGCCGGAGACGGCGACTGGGAACCGGTAGCGGCTTTCGATCCGCCGCACGCCGCGAGCACGACTGCGGACGCGCACACCGCAAGGGAAAGGCGCAAGAGAGAGTGGGGCATGATGAGATCGACGCAAGAAGGTGATGGGTGAGCCGCGACGAGTACGCGACTCCGCGACAATGATCCAAACGGGTGTCGCTGTCGAGAAACCGACCATTTACGGCGCGAGGGTGACGGTCGTTGCGTGGGGAGCCCCATCGCTCGTCTCCCCTGGTTCTTCGGAGCCCGCCGTCGACGTTCCACACGACGGGCAATAGGGGAAGAACGCATTCTTGCGGGTGTGGCATTGACCACACTCGTTAAAGAGGCGCAAGCCACAGTGCACGCAGAAGTTTGACGGGTTTTGAGCTCCTCCGGCAATCGCTCGCTCGCAGCCTGGACACACGCCGACGCCAATCTGCTTCACCGCTTCCTCGTACGACAGCGACCGCCGACGCTCGGACTCACTTTGATGCTCGACCTGTTGGCGCTGCGCGAGATAGCGACGCATGGCGCGGATGACGAACACGCCAGCGACAATGCTGGCAACGATGCCAACCCCATAGCGCACGTAGCCACCGTAGCTGGGCAGATAGGGCACCAATTCCACAAAAAATGCAAACGCGGCGAAGAGGACGAACCCGCGCGCCAAGGGCCAGTACTCACTCTTTCGCTTGCGAGCGATGAGCCAGCCCGCGACGACCAGTAGTGGGAGCGTGAGCGCCAGGCGAATACCAAACACCCGCAGCTCTTGCACGAAACGGGCGCGCTGATAGCGACTGTCAGCGGCCGATCGCAGTTCGCTGAACGCCTCGCGATTTGCGGTTTCCGCCTGATTGGCCGCGAGCAGTGTGGTACTGAGTGCCTCGACCTGTTCCTCGGCGCGGCGCTCGCTTTGTTTGAGGGCGTCCAGCGCCCGCGTGCGCGCAAGCACTTCTGGATCCTGCGCTGGATCGGTTGTTGCCGTTCGCGTCGCGATCCAGTTGTCGAACGCCTCACGCTGCGACACGTACGCGTTGCGCGCTACGGTGAGCTGCTGATCGGCGCGCTCCTTCGC
>JANLVM010000139.1:0-4416 GCA_031364015.1 Gemmatimonadaceae bacterium | reverse complement strand
GGAAAGGAACGCCCGCTTCGGCGGCGACATCGGAAACGACCTTGCTCGTCGACAGGTTCGTCACGACAGGACCGGGCCGATGACGGAGGACCGTGCGCGCCGCGAAGGCGAGGGTGTAGTCCTCGCCCGGTGCCTGGCCATCATCAAGCACCAACGCAAGGCGATCGACATCAGGATCCGTCGCGAAGCCGATATCCGCCTTCACGTTCCGCACCAGGGCTGCCAATTCCTTGAGGTTTTCGGCGACCGGTTCGGGTGGACGATGAAAACGACCATGGGGTGCCATGTTAATCGCGAAGACCTCGCAACCCAGCTCGGTAAGCAGCAGCGGCATAATCACGTCACCCGCGCCATGACAACAATCGAGTGCCACGCGAAAGCGGCGCTTGCGAATGCCTTCGACGTCCAGGTACGGAAGCGCCAACAGTTGGTCGATATGACGACGAACGGCGTCCGGATCGACGACGATGTGGCCCAGTTCATCCCACGTGGCTCGCGGCACACCGGCGTCCATGATCGCGCGCATCTCGGCGCCTTCATCGGCGGACAGGAACAGTCCCGACGGACCGATGAACTTGAGCGCATTCCACTCGATCGGGTTGTGGCTCGCGGTAATCCCAAGGCCACCGGCGGCATGGTGGTGCTCGACGGCCAGCTGAATCGTGGGGGTCGGCGCCATACCAATGTCGATCACGGTGCAGCCCACGGATTCCAACGCGCCATGGACAATGCGGGTGAACATCGGGCCTGACACACGACTATCACGTCCGACCACGATGGTTCGTACGCCGCCTCGCGAGGCCCACGCGCCAAACGCTGCGGCGAAAGTCGCCACGATTTCCGGTGTCAGTCCGGCGCCGACCCGACCGCGTACTCCAGACACGCTCACCATCAACCCATCAAACGCCATGCCGATCCTCGTCAACGCGGAATCTCACTGATGCACGGGCACTCCGACCCCGCTGGCTATCACCCAACCGGTACTCGTGGGTGCACCGTCCTCCTGAAAGCATCACCAAACAGGATGGTAAGTTAGGTGACGTCTGCATCCCCACCAATGGACGATTTCGTCGCCCTCCCGTTACCGGGATGGCCCTGATTGCCACGGCCCGATATGCTCCTGCACTATGTCTGATCCGTTCTCGCTTGTGCCGTTCGCCATGGCCGGTGGCGGTGGTCGTGTCGACGACTGGGAGTGTCAGCAACTCGTCGCCGCCGGCGTCACGCTCCTGCAACGGTCACCGCCTCTCGTACGCGCGCTCACGGGTCGACGCTCGGCACTGCTCCTTCCCACGGGTCCGTCCTTCATCACGGCCCTCGCCGCTTCGGACGGACGCGGGGCGGTGCTCCTCAATACGCGGACGGCGGCGCCCGAGATCGCCTGGCAGTTGAGGGACGCGCAGGTGGGTGCGGTGTTCACCATCAAGACCTTCGCGCCGCATCTTCCCCCCGGCATGCCGTTCGTCCTGTTGGACGAGGCGCCGCGATTGGCCCGCGTGATGATCGCGGGTCGCGCGCACGAGATCGACCTCGGATCGCATCGTGGTCTGGCGCTTGAAGGATCGCGAGACGCGGACGGTCTCGAGGAGGAATGCGTCGTGGTGTACGCCTCAGCCATGGCCGGTCGAGTGCATGGAGCGCGATTGACACATCGCGCCCTGATCGCCACCGCACGCGCAACGATCGCCGCCATGGAGCTCACGCCGCTGGATCATTCCCTGGCGCTCCTTCCCTACTCGCAGCTGTTCGGACTCACCACGAGTGCTGTTGCGCCACTGCTGGCCGGCGGGCGGGTGACGACGATGCCCCGTTTCAACGCACGCCAGGCGCTCGACATCATCGAGCAGCAGGGTGTCACGCGACTGGTCGGCGTACCGGCGGTCTTTGCATTGCTGGTGCACGCCATCGAATTACGGGATGCGCCCCTGCGCGGGCATCAACTGCGCACGTGCCTCTGCGATGGCGGGCCGCTATCGGTCGCACTGCAAGATCGCTTTGCCACCCATACCGGTGTGGAACTGCGTCAAGCGTGAACGCGGTCACCGTCGGACTCGAATGACGCCGCCGTCGCGGACCCTCGGGCGACTACGCGACGATCTGGAGTCGCACTGCCGACTGCCCGGCATGCTCAGGACGTGGAAATGACTGGTGCTCGATGGCGCGTTCGAACGCCACCACGCAGACGGGATCGAACTGCGAGCCCGCGCAGCGCCGCAACTCGGCGACGGCATCTTCGACCCTCATGCGTGTACGATACACCCGCCCGCTGGTCATCGCGTCGAACGAATCGGCGACCGCCGTGATGCGCGCTTCGAGTGGGATTTCGTGCCCGCGCAAGGCGTCCGGTGTGCCGCGACCGTCAAAGCGCTCATGGTGCGAGCGCACGACCGCCAGCGCGTGCGGCATCTCGCGAAGCAGTGGCGCCAGCAGTCGCCACCCGATGACCGGATGCTCCATCACGTGCGCGTACTCGTCGTCGGTGAGCGCGCCGTCCTTGTTCAGCACGTCTTCCCGTACGCCAATCTTGCCAATGTCGTGCAGTCGGCTCCCCAGTTCGAGCTGCTCCTGCAGGGCCGGTGGCAACCGCAGTTCGTGCGCGATGGCCATCGCGTACCGCGACACACGCGTTGAATGTCCCCACGTGTACGCATCTTTCACTTCGAGCGCGTCGGCCAGTGACTGCAGCGAGGCCAGGAAGAGCTCCTCGTACTTTCGGGCCTGCAACGTGACACGCTCTTCCAGCTCGGTGCGGTACGCGCGATTCTCCAGCAGCAGGCGTCGTTTCTCCAGCGCCTGATTGACGCGTCCACGTACTTCCTCGATGCGGAACGGTTTGGTCAGATAGTCGAGGGCACCGGCCTCCAAACAGCGCACAGCCAAATTCACATCCGAGACCGCAGTGATCATCACGACCGCGGTGTCCGGCCAGCGCGTGTGAATCTCGCGTAACAACGCGGCGCCATCCATGCGTGGCATGTGGTAGTCCGAGAGCACCAGCGGCATCGGCTCGTGTTCAAGCCGCGCCAGCGCGTCGTCGCCCGATTCTGCTTCGTCGCACGCAAAACCGTCTGCTTCCATGAGACGACGGAGCAGCAAACGCAGCGGCGCCTCGTCATCCACGATGAGACAGCGGCGGGAGCCATCGGTCACCGGGCCTGGTGCCGACGACATGTCAGGCGGCCGGCTTGGGATCGCGCGGACTGCCGGGCCACGGCACGAACGGTGTCGCGGTCGCGCGAGCCATCGGTCGCGGCGAATGCAGGACCGCTCGCCCGGCTCTCGACCGTCCGTTAGTTTCCGCCCTTCCCTCCTCGTTCGAACGCACCAGCCGAAGGCCATGACGCGCATCTACGACGAAGACCTTGCTGGCGGACTGTCCACTCGCGCCATTCACGCCGGACAACGCCCCGATCCCCTGTCGGGCGCCATCATGACCCCGGTCTACCTGACGTCCACGTACGTCCAGGACGGAATCGGGCTGAACAAGGGCTACGAGTACGCCCGCGGGAAAAACCCCACGCGTCAGGCGCTGGAACGGAACGTCGCGACGCTTGAAGGCGGCCGACATGGGCTCGCGTTCAGCAGCGGCATGGGCTGCCTCGACTCGATCATGAAGCTGTTCCGCGCCGGGGATCATATTGTCTGCGGCGAAAATGTCTACGGCGGAACGTTCCGACTGTTCGATCGGATCCTGCGTCATATGGGCCTGTCGTTTTCGTACGTGGACACGCGCGATCCGCAAGTCGTCGCGGACGCCATGACGCCCACCACGCGCGCGCTGCTCGTGGAGACGCCCACCAATCCGCTCATGTGGTTGACCGATCTCGCCGCGATGGGCGACATCGCCAAGCGTCACCAGGCGCTGCTCATCGTGGACAACACCTTTGCCACCCCGGTCTTCCAGCGTCCGCTGGAATTCGGGGCCGACATCGTGTGGCACTCCACGACGAAGTACCTCAACGGTCATTCTGATATGATCGGCGGGATTGCGGTGGTTCTTGAGGATGAACTGGCGGATCGACTGCAATTCATCCTCAACGCCGCCGGTGCCGTTCCCGGCCCATTCGACGCCTGGCTGGCGCTTCGAGGGACGAAAACCCTCCCACTGCGTATGCGGCAACATGACGCCAACGGCCGACAGATCGCCGCTTGGCTGCTGGATCGTCTGGGCCCGGAGCGGGTCATTTACCCGGGACTGCCGAACCATCCCCAGCACGCGCTCGCGTCGAGCCAAATGTCCGGCTTCGGCGGCATGATAACGCTGGAACTGGGCTCGCAGGACAACGCGAATCAGTTCCTGCAAAAGGTCCGCGTTTTCGCACTGGCGGAGTCGCTGGGAGGAGTCGAATCACTCACGAATCACCCGTTCACTATGACCCACGGTTCGGTTCCCGCCGACGTGAAGCGGGCGATGGG
>JANLVM010000128.1:0-4409 GCA_031364015.1 Gemmatimonadaceae bacterium | reverse complement strand
ACCTTGATGCGGCCCAGCGCGACTGGAAACAAGGTCGCGGCAAGGAGTAGGCTGCGGCGCGGGTCGCTCGCGCGTGCCAACTGTTGCAAGCACGCGGATAGATTGCGGATGATGACAACTACTCCAGTTCATTCGCGCCTGTTTGCGCTACTCCTGTTCTTCACCGCTGTCGCCTGTGACCGACAATTGCCGCCGCCTGCCGAGGAGGCGGCAAATGTCGACACTGCCAAGGTCGCGGCACCCACCACGCCCGCGCGAGTTCCCCGACCGGATTCCACGCGTGCTCTCTACGTCAATGCCTGGGCCGCGGGCTCACGCACACGCATGAAGGATCTCATTCGCATCGCCGATGCGACGGAGATCAACGCGTTCATCATCGACGTCAAGGAGTCCGACACGTTCCTGACGTATGACAGCACCGCCATCCCGCTGGCGCTCGAAATTGGCGCTGACAAGCGACCAGCATCGACGTGGTTGCCAGCGCTGGTCGATACGCTTCGCGCGCATCGGATCTATCCGATCGCACGCATCGTGGTGTTCAAGGATCGCGCGCTCGCTGACAAAAAGCCGGAGCTGGCGATTCGCAACACCAGCGGCGGCATCTGGCGCGATCGGAAGGGGGGCGCGTGGGTCAACCCGTACGACAAACGCGTGTGGGACTACAACATTGCCATTGCGCGCGAAGCGCTGGATATGGGATTCTCCGAGATCCAGTGGGACTATGTGCGATTTCCCGATGTTACGGCGTCGATGCGCGCGACGATTGTGTACCCAGGCAGCGCGGGCAAGAGTCGCGCCGACAACATTCGCGACTTCATCCAATATTCCAAGACCCAGCTGGCCGACTTCAAGGTGCCGGTGACGGCCGATGTGTTCGGGTTGTCGACGCACGCCGAGGGAGATGTAGACATCGGCCAGCAGTGGGAGTCGGTGATCGCCACGGCCGATGCGGTGTTGCCAATGGTGTATCCCTCGCACTATGCGACCGGACTGTACGGCTTCGCCAAGCCGATCGCGAATCCGTATCAGATCGTGCGGCTCGCGCTGACGGATGCGGTGGAGCGCACGCGTTTTGTGAAAGATTCGACGGGCAAACCGGTCGGCGAGGTCGTTGCTTGGCTGGAGGCCATGAGCATTCGCGGCGCGTCGTACGGTCCGGCAGAACTGCGGTCGCAGATCCAAGGCGCCTACGATGCGGGTGTGAAAAGCTGGGCGCTGTGGAATCCCGGATCGCGATTCACCGAGTTCGAGGACGCACTGCGGCCGGTCAGCGGCGGCGCCTCGCCGATCGAACGACGCGGGTGGACAGCGCCGACGTGGGAACTGCCGCGTCAGCGGCTGAGCGTGGTCATTCGCAACCGGGAGCAGGCTGCAGCACGTGCGGCGGCTGCGGGTTCCGCAGCGGGGCGTGATACCTCGGTCGTGCGTCCCGACAGCGGGCGTCCGCAGTGAGTTTGGTGCGCGTGTAACTCACGCAATCACCGTGGCTGTTCGTTCCGATGTTGCTGCCGTTGCTGATCGGCATTGCCCTCGCTGTCTGGCACCCGTGATGCACCTTCAGGAGCCGTTGTCGCTGCGCGACGGGGCAACGAAAATCGACTGGCTGGCGCTGCACGCGCCACGCATGCTGGTGTTCGAGCATTCGTATGTCACTGGTTCGGGCAAGCACACGGTCGAACACGCGTGCACAGTGATGGCCGTGTCGGCAGCACACGCGGGACTTCCAGGCGCGCCTAGTGGACCCGGACGCCGAGGCCGAATGCGAATGTCCCCCGCGCTCGTCGTGGCAGAGCGGGTATGAAGGCGGCGCGCGATGAAGCGATGACGTCAATGTGCGACGAGCGGAGCGCGTTGATGTCGATGCGACCTGTCAATCCGCCCATCGACGTCCAGTAGTACGGCGAGCGGTCCCTCCGATAAACTCGTATCAGGCTCGGTCCGACATAGGTTCTGGCAGACACTCCCGAACCCGATCGCCAATCGCGACCAATCAGCCCCGTCCACGACACGATCAGCGGCAACACCTTGAGGCAGCCGAGCTCGGGGTTCGACAGGCGCACCAGACAATCGTCCCCGTTCTGCAGCCCAACCTGTCCAGACCACGAGGCACCCCACCGAAGACTCTGGCCCATGGGCGCGCTGAACGTCGCGTCGAGCGCGCCGCCGAGCCCCGAACGATAGATGCCACGAAATACGCCACCAGCGCCAACGGTGAGATCGAGCGATGGCCCCCGACGCGACTGCGCGTTCGCGACCCCCGATGTCAGGATGCAAATCACTATCGCGCGGAGCAGGCACGCGCGGCTCACTATGTGCATGCGCCGAATCTAGCGTTACCGAGTGAAGCCAATCATCCAACCAACCGTCACGGCGTACTCGCCGCTCTTTGAGTTACGCGAGTGGCGCCGCGAGCTGGATCGCTTGCGCGTGCAGTACGCCGAGGACGCGCACGCCCTGGAACGCATTGTGGAGGCGCGGCGCGAGGTGGATACATGGATTCGGTCGAGCGAGCGACGCGCCGAACGCGGCTGATCGCTTCGGCAGGCTCATCGTGCGTGAACCGGCCGGCTATCGGCACGCTCGCCCTCGCGTCTACTGCGTCACCTGCGCGATGCACGCCAACTGGCTCCCCAGCCAACCGCGCTTGAGCCAAGGTTGTCCACCGGGCGCGTCGAACGTGACAACCACCGGCACGGCCCCCTTCCCCTTCGCCGCCCACTCGGCGCGTCCCGAGTCGTCGACTTTGCCGGCGAGCGAGAGTAGACGGAACAACGCCCACTCGCCGCTGGCCGATGCCACAACCGCCGGTTTTTCCTTTCCGAACGTGGCCTCAAGCTTCGCGTCGCGCCCGCCCGCAGCGGGCCAGACAATCTCATTGCGCGGTGTTCTCGAATTCCATATCGCTTCGTTCGCACCATGCCGAAGCATGATCACCGGCGTCGTCTCCGACGTAACCCCGCTCGCCATCCAGCGCAACGAGGGCGTGTCGCCACCTGCGGCATAGAACGCTTTCGATATCTGCGCCGCGCGCGCGAAAAACGAAACGAACGTGGCGGAGAGTTCAATGCCACCCGCCGGCTTCGCCACCCACTTGCCGTCCTTTTCCTCAAGGAACGGTTTCAGGCGGTCCTCATGGAAGGCCCACAGTTCGCCGGTGCCGGGCGCGAGCAGCGCCGAGAGTTCAGCAATCGATGCTTCGGCCGCAGCCTCTGGCGCGAACGGGAACTTGGCGAGCATCGGTCGCATCTGGCTGCAGATTGAGCGACCGCGTTCGTTGAGCAGACTGACGAGACTGACCTGCGCACCGCCACCGCCACCCCCGCCTGGGGCGGGCGCTGGGGCGGGCGCTGGGGCGGATACCGGCGGTGCGACGACCACGCGCTTCGTCGGTACCCTCATCGCCCCCGCCGCCCTGAGCACCGCCTCGGCCCCATTGATTGGCTCGAGCAGCAACCGCTCTACGGCCACGGCGAGTGGCGCCGCGATTGGTGTCAGGGTGAATCCCTGCGCCACGCGCTTCTCGGCGACCCGCGCGTTCGTCACATCGCCACCGGCCAACTGCGCCGCTTGGACAATTGCCTGAGTAGCGGCCGTATCGTTCGCCACCGGAAGGGGGAGATTGGCGACCCGATTCAGCGCTCCCATCAAGCCAAGCAAACCATCCTGATACGGTTGGTTCTTCTCGGAAACAAACTTGTCGACGACCTCGGGCGGCGTCACCGCATGCACTGGTTGAAACGTTGCGCGCATGGTGGAGTCGATGGCCGTGTTCAGCGCTACCGTGCGCAGTACTTGCAGGATGGGCGACTGATTCCCGCCGATCACCTCGAGCTTGCCGGCGGCGTCTTTCACTGAGCTGGGCCGCGCGACCACGGCGCTCGCGATGACGCCGCGCCAAGCGCGCGTGTAGTCCTCGGCATACTTCGCGCGGATCGCCGCGATGACCGCGTCGCGATCGACGCCTTTCGACGCCGTGGCATCGCCGACCACCCACGTCTCTCCCTGGAAATAGCGATCAGAGTTGCGCAACGCGTCGGTCATGAACGCCGCGCCCTTGGTCGAGAATGCCCCCGGTACTTGTGGCATGGCCGTGAGATAGCCGGGCGCTTGCGGAATCTTGACGGCGGGGACCGCCTTGTTGGCCGTGTCGAGCATGTTGCGATAGATCTGCTCGCCACCGGTGAATCGCGCGAGGAACTCGCGCCCTTGCGTCACGATGGCGTTGTTCGCTGGCGCCGGGAATGGATTGTATGTCGGCAGTTCGCTGGCGTAGAACTCGAACTGACGACGCGCGAGCGCCGTGTCGTCGGCGTCGGCGTCGGTCTCCTGGCCACGCTGCCAGCTGGTGAGCAGCACCGGCGCCAGGAACTCGGACGTGCTGCGCTCCGGCGCGCTGGTGGTGATGAGAT
>JANLVM010000112.1:0-2068 GCA_031364015.1 Gemmatimonadaceae bacterium | reverse complement strand
GCCGGCCTCGCCTTCGACATCCGATTCACGGCCGGTCCGAACCGGGGCGGGGCCCCGGTGAGTGGCCCGACCCGGCGGATCCGACGCTCGTCGCCGAAAGGCGCTTGCCAGGCGCTTCGTGCCGATGGATGCGCTGACTTGATCGCGCCCGGAGGCGTGGCACCCGGAATCCAGATGGTCTATTTGCTGAGTTTGTCCGGCTCGGAAATGGCGGGTTTGCTGCGGAACCAGGCGCACGCCCTGGCGGGAAAGCTCGGCAATCTGCTGGTTATCGGCTCGCCATGAGCCAGACCGATCCAACTCGGATCGAATGGGATGTGATCGTTGTCGGCACGGGAATAGGTGGCGCAACGCTTGGGCATGCCTTAGCCAAGAGCGGCAAGCGCGTGCTCTTCTGTGAACGCGGAAGGAGCCACATCGACCGGGCTGGCGCGCTGCGCGCAGACTACCCGGAGCAGTGGGCGCAGAACAAGGGTGCCGTGCTCGGCACAGAATCGGCAGACCTGCTCGCGAATGCGGGTCGATACACCGACGAGATAGTCGACGAGTCGAGCCCGCGCGCACGGCGCTTCGTACCTTTCATCGGCTCGGGAAGTGGCGGATCGAGCGCCTTGTACGGGATGGCGCTCGAACGCTTTGCGGCGGCAGACTTTGCGCCCCGCTTGAACCACCCGAACGCAACCGAGTCCTCGCTCGAAGATTCTTGGCCGATCCGTTACGACGCCTTCTGCACCTACTACGCCGCAGCTGAAGCGTTGTATCGCGTTCGTGGAACTGGCGATCCATTGAACCGACAAGGAAGGGATGGGCCGCGATACTTCGACGAGCCGCCGCCGCTGACCCCGGCTGCGGCCGACCTGTTCGAATCGCTTGCCGCCAAGGGCCTGCATCCGTATCGGCTGCCGCTGGCGTGCGAATTCGTGCCTGGCTGCCAGTGTTGCCAGGGATTTCTCTGCGCCATGGACTGCAAGAACGACAGTGCGCGGATCTGCCTCGCGCCGGCGATTCGGGAGTTCGGTGCTGTCTTGCTCGACGAGTGCCAGGCCCTGCGGATCGACGCAAGCCGCGACCGCGCGACCGGGGTCGTCTGCCGCTGGCGCGGTGCAGACATCACGCTGCGCGGCAAGAAAATCGTGCTCGCGGCCGGTGCGCTCCAGACCCCGAACCTCCTGCTGCGTTCGCGCTCGGCGATCTGGCCGAACGGACTGGCGAACGGCTCGGGAATGGTCGGCCGCAACCTGATGCGCCACTGTGTCGACCTGTACGTCGTTCAGTCGAGCTCGTCTGCGGGCCAAGGCGACTTCGACAATCGGTTCAAGGAATTCGCGTTCAACGATTTCTATTGCGCCGATGGCGTCAAGCTCGGCTCGGTCCAGTCATTCGGACGCTTGCCACCGGCCGAGATGCTGTTCGGCTCGCTGAGGCAGGACGTGAAAGACGGGCCCGCACCCTGGCTCGCGGGCGCAGTCGCTCTCGCAAGGCCAATGCTCCAGCCAACGCTACGTCGCATGGTCGCCCGGTCGATCACGCTTGCAACCATCATGGAAGACCTGCCCTACCTCGACAACCGGGTCTTGCCCGCGGGTGATGGTGCTGCGGGGGCGGTGCGCATCGCCTACCGGCTTCGCGATCCCGACCGATCACGCATCGCTCACTTCCGAAGCCTGATGCGTTCTGCGCTCAAGCCACGCCGCTGGCGTCTGATCAGGCAGGCCGAGAACAACCAGCGCATCGCTCATGCCTGTGGCACCTGCCGCTTCGGCAACGATCCGAAGACCAGCGTGCTCGACCACAACAACCGTTGTCACGACCTGGAAAACCTGTACGTTGTGGACAGTTCGTTCTTTCCGTCGAGCGGCGGCACCAATCCGAGCCTGACCATCGCTGCCAATGCTTTGCGGGTGGCGGAAGGCCTGATGGAATGAAACACGCGCAGGTCGCGAGGCGTGCGTGCCTGCGGTGCGGCACAACGCACAACATCAACGGGACAGAACATGAAGCTTGACGAATTGAAAGGCCATTGGGCGCTCGTGACTGGCGCCTCGTCTGGCATCGGCGCAGAGTTCTG
>JANLVM010000110.1:0-1716 GCA_031364015.1 Gemmatimonadaceae bacterium | reverse complement strand
CCGACGCAAACGGTGGCAGGCACGCCGCGAGCCCCGTACCACCGGCCGTGTAGGGATACATGGTTGCCTGCACGTCGAGCCCTGCGGTGCGCGCGGAATCGATCTTGGCAATCATTGCCGACATCTTGTCCCAGTTCTTCGTGCCCGCGGCTTTGAGATGATAAATCTCCACCGCCACGCCGGCCTCTCGGCCAATGCGCAGTGCCTCATCAATGCCCTCGAGCACCTTGTCTGCTTCGGAACGCATATGCGTGATGTACAACCCACCATATGGCGCCATCGCCTTCGCCACTTCAATCAGTTCTTCGGTGCTGGCAAAGTTTCCGGGTGGATAAATCAACGCGGACCCAAGGCCAAAGGCGCCGTCTTCCATCGCATTCCGCAGCGCAACACGCATCGAGTCGAGTGGAGCTGCAGTCGCAGCGCCCATGTGCAGGCCCATTCCGTACTGTCGAAGCGTACTGGCACCCACGAAGGCGCCAACGTTCGGCGAAACGCCGTGTGCCTCCATCGCGCGGAGCCATGCATCGAAACCGCGCGCTCCCTGGAAGCGTTTTGCCGACGCGACGGCAGCAGCTCCCGACGCGGCCAGGTCGGCAAGTGTCAGGTTGCTGATGGGCGCCGAGGTGTAGCCCTCGCCCAGAATCTCGGTGGTGACACCCTGCGTGAGCTTGCTTACCGAGCGCCCGTCGCCCGCGAGGAACGGGCCACCCGCCTGAATGTCGATGAAGCCCGGCGCGACGATCTTGCCCCGGGCATCGATGCGGCTGCGTGCCGACCCGGTTCCTAACATCCCACGTCGGACTACGCGTACCACGCGGTCCCCACGAATGGCGACATCGCCGTAGAACCAGGGATTGCCGGTGCCGTCCACCACCTTGCCATTCACAATGACGACATCGTACGTCGTGTCGCCAGGCACTGCGCGCGAGCTCGGGGCCGCGACGTTCGCGCGTCGGGCGCTGTTGCACGCAACGAATGCATTGAGCGCGATGCTCAGCGCGAAGCTGTTTCGTAACAACCGCCAGCGTACGATACGAACTGCGTTCATGTGGCCTCCTGGGGTTAACATCACGACGGCGGCCTGGTGCGCTTGATAGGCGACGGTCTCGGCGTACGGCGAAGCGTTTGCTGGTCGAGCAGTTTCATCGCCTCCTGCACCGCGCGCGCAAGTTGCGGGTCGCGCCCCTTCATCGCTTCGGCCGGCGAGTACTCCACCTCGATGTCGGGAGCAACGCCTTCATTTTCCACCGCCCACTTTCCATCCAGCGTGTAGAACGCCAGACTCGGCGCCGTAATTCCGCCACCATCAATCGTTGGCGGAACACCAAGCGTACCAACCAGGCCTCCCCACGTCCGCGTGCCGATGAGCGGGCCCATCTTGCGCTGCTTGAACATGTACGGCAAGGCGTCGCCGCCACTGCCCGCGGACTCATTGATGATCATGACCTTCGGCCCAAAGATCCCCGCCGTCGGTGACGTCGCGATCTTGCCATCGCGTTGTGCGAAGAAGCCCATGGGCCGGCGATCGAGCTCGTTCACGATGTAGTCGGCTACCATGCCGCCCTGGTTGTATCGCTCGTCGATCACTACGCCATCCTTGTTCTGCTGCGCAAAGTAGTAGCGCGTGAAATACGTGTAACCAGGACCTCCGGTGTTCGGCAGCCACACGTACGCCAGTCGACCACCGGACAGCGAATCGACCGTGCGGCGGTT
>JANLVM010000078.1:0-1554 GCA_031364015.1 Gemmatimonadaceae bacterium | reverse complement strand
TTCAGTGCGCACCGTGACAGCAGTGCGTCATAGATGCCGCCGCCCACAACGCCGAGCTCCACCGCCTTCTCGAGCACCTGCACAGAGTCCACCTCTGGGAGATTGATGATCGCGAGACGCGCGCGCACGTCACCCAGGAAGAGCAGCGCCTCCTCGGGACTGACCCGGTCCTTGCCGGGCATTCCGGTGATGGCATTGCCGCCGCGCCGGAAGACCCAGACGCCCTGTTCCTTTCGCAACGCCGAACCGGTACGTACCGGACGCAGCGGGAGAATGACCCGTCCGGCCTTATCGAGCGTCACACTGCACTCAATGCTGACGAAACTTGGAGCGATCCGACTTAACTGAATCCACGGAAACGCACGGAAACAGGGGAAACATCAAGGAAACAACAACACAACGTTTCCATGTGGTTTCCCTCGTTTTCGTGGATCGCTGTTGAGTCAACCGGGGTGATACTTCTGGCGCCATCCTACCGTTCGGCGCGCACGTCCGCGGCAATCGCGCGCAATGTCGGCAGCACCTGCCCCATCTCGACCGGCGCCGCGTCCGGCGCTCCCATCGCGAAGTACAACTCGCGGTACAACGGGTACAGCTGCTCGTACACCGCCACACTCCGCGCCTCGGGCAGGATCTCACGATATCCGGGACATAGCGCCGCCTGCGCCGCCTCGATGCTGGCGAACTCTCCGCACGCGAGAAACGCAAAGATCGCGCTACCCAGACTCGTGATCGATCGCTCCGGCACCAGCACGGGCATGTTGAGCACGTTGGCGTACACCTGATTCAGCACGTCATTGTTTTGCGGAATGCCGCCGCCATGGATCACACGGCGGATCGGCACCCCGTGTTCGCGCATACGATCAAGGATCACGCGTGTGTGAAAGGCTGTCCCTTCGATAGCGGAAAACAAATCATCTTCGGCCGTGGAGTTGAGATTCCACCCGAGCGTGACCCCGCCAAGGTTGGGATTCACTAACACCGTGCGATCGCCGTTGTCCCAGGTCAGGCGCAGCAAACCCGTCTGCCCCGCTCGATAGTCGGCCAGCCCAGTGGACAGATCGGCGACGGAACGCCCGGTCCGCGCCGCGAGCGACTCGAACAGATATCCGCACGCGGAGAGTCCCGCTTCGATGCCCATGAACGCGGGATGAATCGAACCGTTCACCACACCACACACGCCCGGAACCAGACCCGCATCGTGCGCAATGCCCATGATGCACGTCGCGGTGCCAATGACATTCACGATATCCCCTTCGGCGACGCCCGCCCCCACCGCATCCCAGTGCGCATCGAATGCACCCACCGGGATCGGAATGCCCGCCGTCAAACCCAGTCGCGTGGCCCACTCCGCGCACAGCGTGCCGGCGATAGCGTCTGACGTGTGATACGGACCATCCAGCTTGTCACGGATACCGGCCAGCAGCGGATCGACTGCGACGAAGAACTCTTCCAGCGGAAAGCCGCCGAGTGACGCGTTCCACAGCCATTTGTGCCCCATCGCGCAGATGCTGCGTGGCACGTCCCGCGCGTTGGTGATGCCACACAGGACGG
>JANLVM010000051.1:0-3054 GCA_031364015.1 Gemmatimonadaceae bacterium | reverse complement strand
GCAGCGCTCAGCTCACCAAGCGGGGATCAAAGTGAAATGGTGCTTCCCTCACAACGACAACACCGCTGCACGCCGGATGCGCCGGGTTGATCAGGTAGTTCCATTCGCTCGGCACGGGCGCGGCAGGGACGGCAAGTATGGGCGACGACTGCGCAGCCAGCCATCTGTCGCCGTGCGCCCGACACTCCACTACATCAGGACCGGTGTGCCAACCGATGGGGAGATCACGGGTATCAAGCCGTTCAATTGCCAACGCGCCAGGTAGCTCGATTTCGAGGGCCACGAGATCGTTGGGTGCATCGGCGACGTTGAGGTGGACCAGATACTCGAGCGCCGCCAACGACAGCGTAGACGCGGTGTACAGGACCGGACGCCCAGGGCTGTTCCAGCGCCCTCCGTACTGGCGCGCGCCGTCACCATCCAAGGCGCGGAACCGGGCGCGGCACAGCCGGTGTACGATCACCGTCGTTTCAGCGACTAGCTGAAGACGCCGTGCTCGATTCGTCCAAGCGCCTGCTCTACCGACTGCGCGCCTGCGTCGCTGTCGAGAAGCCCAAATGGACGCTGACTCCCGAGCGCACGGTTGGGCTGCGCGAGCCAGCGATGTGCCTTCGTCCGATCGCCAAACGCTTCCTCTGCACGCACGAGCAAGCGAACCACCCGGGCGAGTCGGTCAGACTCATCAGCTGAGAGCCGCGTCTTGTTCGCTCGCTTTCTGAGCAGCGTCCGCGTACTGCCGACGGTGGCATACAGCTCGGACTGCGAGAGTTTCAGATCGGACAGGTCTTCAAAGACCAGTTCCAGTGCACGGGCGGGAAGCCCCGCTCGGATGGCCGCGATGAGGTCGGCATCGGTACGCAGCTCGCGCCCAATGACCCTGCGGCCACCTAACTTTCTGGCGACGGATGTGACGGACATAGCGCCTCAGTGGAACGAGTAGGTGCCATATGACAGTTACAAGATACACAAAGGGCGCCGCTTTTCAAGAGTGCCCCGCCCTACGTTCAAGCCAATCTCCCACAAGGAAATCGCGCTGACGAGAATGCCGCTCGACATCGCTGTCTCAATCGCGCGCCGCGCGGTGGAGGTGAGATGGTCCGGCGACAACGGAACTCGGCGCAGCAGATCATCATGAAGATCCTCTTCGGCCTCGCGCCCTTCGACGCTGGCCGCACTGGTCGACGCTTCTGCTCGTCGTGCTCGCCATCTGGGCGATGCCGCCCGACGAGGGTCGCCATCTCATCGAGTGACACGTTCGACGGTCCGCCGATCTCGATGGTCTCATTCACGACATCGTCCCGCAAGAGTATCTGCAGCGACAGCGCTGCCACATCGCCCCGGTCCGCGAGTTCCTGGAGCGCCCTGAGCCGCTCGAACGTGCGCCCGGGGTTTGACAAAGGTCCCCAAATAGCTAGATTTATAGCTAGCTAGTTCCCACGCCTGGCCCCCCCGTGAACGCAACCCGGACGGGGAAACAAGTGAAGGAAACGGAAAGGATCGCCGCTTCATCGCCAAAGGAGAGGATCATGACGACCCGCAAGTCCGGGCGCTGGGCGCTTCAGGATGCGAAGAATCGGCTGAGCGAAGTGGTCGACGCCGCCTTGCGTGGACAGCCACAGGTTGTCACGAGGCGGGGCGTGGAAACAGCCGTCATCATCTCGCACGACGCATACGCCCGCCTGGCCGCCGTGCAGAGCGATCAGCGGCCTTCGCTTGTCGAATACCTGCTGGATGGTCCAGCGGTAGAGGGTGGGGAGGCGTTCGAGCGCATCAAGCTGCGGCCTCGCACCCGAGCCTAGTCTCCCGTGGCAAGCACCCGGTTTCTCATCGATACAAATGTCATCTCCGAGCTCCGGAAGACGCGCCGAAGCCCAGCGGTCGTCGAATGGATTGCCAGTGTTCAGGCGGAGCAACTGCACATCAGCGTCATCACGATCGGGGAGATCACGAAAGGCATCGCAAGGCAGCGGCGAACGGCAGGAGGCATCGCCGCGGCTGATGCTCTTCAATCGTGGCTCGAAGGGTTGCTGATGACGTACGCCGATAGAATCATCCCGGTGGACATTCCGATCGCCGCTCGCTGGGGCAGGCTTTGCGACCAGCATCCGCAACTCGCGACGGACATGCTCCTCGCCGCGACTGCGCTCGATCGAGGTCTGACGGTGGCAACGCGAAACACCGAACACTTTGCAGTCACGAAAGTGCCGGTGTTCAATCCATTCGGGTAGGGGGAGAGCCGCTATCGCGCCTCACTCGGTTCCTTGCGGCAAGCGCATCTGCTCCCGGAGCCTCCCCCATCTCTGATGCTGTCGAAGCGGGCGCGTGGCGTCACCCATTGCGTACGTGTGAGCGCGAAGTCCGGATACTGATCACTCTCGACATGGACTTCGCGGATACTCGACGAAACGACCCGAGCCGGTCCCCCGGGGGTCATCGTGCTTCACCCGCGCGGCCAGTCAATTAACGCCGTATTGCAGTGTCCTGATGCCGCCATTCGCGCGCTCGAGACGCAGCGCATTCAGGCTGCCCTTTGGATCGTCGAACCAGAGCGACAGCGCATTCGCGATCACCCGACGGGCGCGTAGAATCTGCACGGGTGGCGGCGTACGGGGACCTCCAACGGGCCGCCGAGTGTCTGTGTTCTCGACCACACTGAACTGGTTGGCGGCGAGCCAGTCGTTTCGTGCCGGGACGCGCGGCGACCCGTCTCAATTTTCTCTCGCAGGTGCAACGCTTTGCGTTTACCGCAGACGAGGCGAGTGATTGAGATGCCAAGCGGCGATGCTCCTTGCGACCAGCGGCTAGCGTGCGGACATACGGCTTACTTCAAGTCAGATCGACTCAAACGCAGGCGCACCAGGGCGCGTTTCGAACACCTGCACGCGATTCGCGACACGTGGGAATAGCGTCGCATACCGATCGCGCCAACGCGACGCGAATCGCTCGGCGTCAACCGCCGGGATCATCGCCCACACCCTGCCGCCAAAGCCCGCGGCAAACGCAGTCGCCGCTACGGCGCCGATATCCCGGGCCAACGTAACCAGCTGGATCGTC
>JANLVM010000650.1:0-4220 GCA_031364015.1 Gemmatimonadaceae bacterium | reverse complement strand
GTGCGCTCGCTGGGCACCTTATGCGCAACGAACGCGACGAGCACACCCTGCAGCCCACGGCGCTGGTGCATGAAGCGGTGCTTCGCTTGTTGGAGCAGGATACCATCGAGTATGCCAATCCGCGTCACTTGATTGCACTCGCTGCGTCGGCCATGCGTCGAGCACTGGTGGACCACGCGCGCCGCCGACGGTCGACCAAGCGCGATGGCGGCGTGCGCATCCCGTTGACCGAGAGTCTCCCGGCCGCGCCGGACCGCGATCTCGATCTCATCGCGGTGGATAGCGCGCTCGAAAAGTTGGCCACGATGGATCCGCGACAGGCCCGTATCGTGGAACTGCGCTACTACGCCGGACTCGATATCGATGAGACGGCAGCCGCGCTCGATATATCCCCGGCGACGGTCAAGCGCGATTGGGTGCTGGCCAAAGCGTGGTTGCAGCGCGAGATCGGTCCGTGAGCGCGGGAGCGGCGTGATGTCGCCTCAGCAGCCGCTCGCTACTCTTCCACCACGACGACATCGTCCGGCAGCAACTGAATCAGTTCCGCGTCGACCTGCCGGCCTTTGATGTAGAGCTTGGCAACACTGGGCAGCAGTTTGAACCGACGTGCGCCTGCCGCTCCGGGATTGATCACGGTTCGCCGCGCGGCGCGAACAATCAGTTGCTGGTGTGTGTGCCCGTACACAATGACATCGGCGTGCATATACGCGGCGACCAGTCGTGGAGGGTTTGGACTCGCCAGTTCATGTCCGTGCGTGACCACCACGCGCACCTGTTCAAACATTTCGTCAATGCGCTCCACGAGATCGCTTCGACCCAGTGCATCGGTGTTCCCTCGAACCGCGCGCACCGGCGCGATGGCCGACAGTTCGATGAGGACTTCGGGCGGTCCTACGTCGCCGGCGTGCAGAATGAGATCGACGCCTGCGAGGGCGTCAAAAACCTCGGGGCGCACGAGGCCGTGCGTGTCGGAAATAAGACCAATGGTCAGCACGAGGGAAAGCTAACTCACTCCTGCCCTTCATCCCGCCGCCTTTTGAGCTCCGTCAGCGCACTCTGTCCATCAATCGTTTCCGGAAACCGCTCGGCCATGCGTCGAAGCTCCACCATCACACGGCCAGGATCGCGTAGCGGCCCAAGATAGAGATCGATGAGCCGGTGCGACGCATACAACTGATCGGACGCGGTCGCATCCGGTGCGCGCCGAATTCTCTGAAACAGCGATTCCGCGCGTTTGGGATCGCCCGACGCCGCCGCGTGCAATTCGGCTTCGGCGCGCAACGACGCCACACGGTCACCGGTCGCCGAGCGGGTCGATTCAAACGCCTCGGTCGCGTCCTCGATGCGTCCGGCGGCGGCGAGGGCCTCCGCGCGGGAATGCCCGACCGGACCTCGCGTTCTGCCTCCGGGGTTCACGATGGACAAAACCAACTGACCGGACAGCACTTGGACCACCCTTAACAGCGTGAGGCCAGCGGCGAGCAATGTCGCGGCAATCCCCGGTGCCATCAGCCATCGCCGTGGGTCTTCGACCTCGGCGATCGTCGCGAGAACCCAGCCGAGCGGGCTGAGGAGCACCACCGCGACGACAAAACCAATGATACTCGACCGACGCTTACGTGCGCGTTCGACGGCGATCGCGCGATCAAGGATGTCGCTGTCGGTCACGAGGTCTCAGCGTTCGTGTTGAGCGAATGATACGGTGAGGGCAAGTGTCAGGACTCGCCAGTCCAACGTGTACCAAGGGTGTGTTCGACATCCAGGTGATCCAGCACCCGCGCAACCACGAAGTCCACCAAGTCGGCGATGCTGGTTGGGCGATGATAAAAGCCGGGTGCGGCGGGAATGACCATCGCTCCGGCACGGGTAATCTGCGCCAGATTCTCCAGATGAATAAGCGACAATGGAGTTTCGCGCGGCACGACAATCAGGCGGCGACGTTCTTTGAGCGCGACATCGGCGGCCCGTTCCACCAGAGAGCGCGATGTGCCATGCGCAATGGCGCTGACGGTGCCCATGGAGCACGGGCAAATCACCATGCCGCTGGAGCGCGCTGAGCCCGATGCTGGCGCCGCGCCGCGATCGTTGTCGTCGAACACCGTCACGCACGCATCAAATCCCACAGCACCCACGTGCTCACGAAGTGCTGACATGTCGGGAATGTCCGACTCGGTATTGAGCAGTCGGAAACCGTGGTGTGAAACGATGAGCCACGTCGCGACGCGGTGCTCAACCAGCTGCTGAAGCAGACGGACCGCATACGGCGCACCGGAAGCACCCGTAATGGCGAGGACCACGGGATGCCGAGGCGTGCTGAGCCGTTCGTTGATCATACTGATCTCATGACACGAAACCGCTTGCCATGCGTGCACACAGTACGATGACCAGTAACCCGATCGAGATAACACCATTCATGGTGAAGAACGCCGCATCGATCTTGCGGAGATCGTCTGCTTTTACCAAGCGATGCTCCCAGACGAGCATGGCGGTCATCCAGACCACGCTGCTCCACAAGATTCCCTGCGCAGCGGGCGTCGTCACCCCAAACGGTTTCGACGCGACGGTCGCCGCGAGGCACACCACCGACACCGCGTGCAGTGTCCTCGCCAAACGAATGGCCGCCGATACCCCGATAGCCGACGGAATGGAATGCAGTCCGTTCACGCGGTCAAACTCGGCGTCTTGCAACGAGTACAACATGTCGAAGCCGGCGCTCCACGTGACGACCACCATGGCAAATGCGCACAGTTGCCACCACGGATCACTCCACGCGCCGGTGACCGCGAGATACCCACCTACCGGGGCGATGCTCAAGCCCAGTCCCAGCCACAGATGCGACCACCGCGTGAATCGTTTCGTGTAGCTGTACGTGAGCACCCACAGCAGAGCCACGGGCGACAACAGGGCGCAGAGCGGATTGAGCTGATACGAGGCATAGACAAACAGCACGGAGGCAATGATGACCGACGCCTTCGCCTGCCCCAGGGTGAGCGCCCCACGCGGCAATTCACGATTGGCGGTTCTGGGGTTAACGGCATCCACATCACGATCGACAATGCGGTTGAAGCCCATCGCGGCGAATCGCGCGGCCGTGAATGCCAGCAACACCCACCCTATCACGCGCCCGGCAATTGGCGCGAGACTGCTCGCAAACACCACGCCGACCAGCGCGAATGGCAACGCGAACACGGTGTGTGGCAGCTTGACGAAATTCGCCAAACGCACAGCCAGCGACCCGCCATCAATGCGTTGACCGTCGCGCGCGCCTTCGGGCGGTTTGAGCGGAGCGTTCATTCGCGGAGCAACGTCGGTCACGGCGTCCCCTCGGGAGGGAATCCGAGCGTTGACCACATGGCGTCCACGCGCGCCTTCGTCTCGCGGTCCATGCTGATCACCTTGGGCCACGCACGCGAGAATCCTTCTTCGGGCCATTTCCGCGTGGCATCGATGCCCATCTTGCTGCCATAGGTAAAGGCGCGACTGGCATGATCGAGCACGTCGACTGGTCCCATGGTGAAACGTACATCGCGCTCGGGGTCCATGTTGTTCAACGCGACCCACCACGCCTCGACCGGGTTGCGCACATTGATCTCTTTGTCGACCACTACCAGTACTTTGGCCAGTGACATGAGTCCCTGCCCCCACAACGCATGCATCACTTTGTCGGCGTGCCCGGGATACTTCTTGTCGATGGATACGAACACGAGGTTGTGAAACCCACCCTCGGCGGGCATGTGGTAGTCCACAATCTCCGGCGTGGTGAGCTTGAGTAACGGCAGAAAAATGCGCTCGGTCGCGTGACCCAGGTAGAAATCTTCCATCGGTGGACGTCCCACGATGGTGGTGATGTAGACCGGATTTTTGCGCATGGTTACGGCCGTCACGTGCACTTTCGGATACAGGTCCGCCTCGGAGTAAAAGCCGGTGTGATCTCCAAACGGGCCCTCCACCACCAATTCCTCAGCCGGATCGATGTATCCCTCAATCACAAACTCGGCATCGGCGGGGACGTCGAGATCGCAACTGACCGCCTTCGCGAGGCGCACCGGATCCTTGCGCAGGAATCCCGCAAACAGGAACTCATCGATATTGGGCGGCAACGGGGCGCTGGCCGAGTACATGCTCGCTGGGTCGCAGCCAATCACAATGCACACCGGCATATTCTCACCGCGTTCGGCCATCTGTCGCATATGCTCAGCGCCCGTTTTGTGTCGCTGCCA
>JANLVM010000645.1:0-5474 GCA_031364015.1 Gemmatimonadaceae bacterium | reverse complement strand
GGTGCACGGAGCCGAACACGGCATGCGACATGTCGGACAACTCTCGGTCACGCTGCGGGTGGTACGAGAATCACACGCGTGAACTGTACGCGGAGACCCAGGTCATCGAGTTAGCCAGCATCAGGCTGGGTTCGCTTGCGCGCCTCGGCCAGGAACGCCGGTTCAAGCTGGAGCAAGTTCGCGAGCTTCCGCATAAGATACGATTCCTGTCCGTCGAGCTCACCATCGGCCAGCACCACCTGCCACATGAGTTCGGCCAACACCATGCGCTGGGCGAGCGTGTATTCGCGCACCACCTGACGGGTGAATACGAAATCGTCTACGGCACCACGGCTGACACTGGCTGCTTCGGTCAGGAGGCGTTCGGCGCCTTCGGCCTCCACGCCGAAATGGCGTTCGAGGATTTCCATGATGCGCTGCCGTTCTATCGCGCTGAACTCACCGTCGACATTCGCCAGTTCAACCAGCATCGCACAGGCAGCGACGCGCACGTCGAGTGCGTCGGATGGTGAGCTCGTCCCGGGCGTGCTCGACGTGACCTGCACCGTATCACCCAGGAGTTTTCGGAGCGCGTCGAGCATCGTAGCGGAGCGAAATGGTCATCAGAAAGGAATCGCGACGATCGCTATGATACTGGAAAGACGTCGGATTTTCGAGTACCGGTTCCCAGGCCTCGGTGCCCGATTTCCCGGCCGTGAGCGCTTGCCTTGCCGTGAGCGTCAACGATCTTCATTATTGTCGCGTTCATGAATAATTCACTACTACTCGGTCTTCCGGCTTCACGTTGTCCCAGCCCACGCTATGCGCTTATTAGCCACAGGAACCCGGCTGCTGGCACTATTTCTACTGTTGACGGATCCCACCGCTGCTCGCGGGCAGACGGTCACTGACTCCGCGCGAGCTGATTCGGCGGCGCAGAAACTGAAGGCCGTCACGGTAAGCTCGGCTCGGGCCGTTGGCGTGGTGGGCGGAGCTGCCGCCGTCGTTGTGCGCCCCCAGGAATTGCGCGCCTCGCCGGCCCCGCTCCTCGATCAAGCGCTGCGCGAAGCCCCCTTTGTGCATGTGCGCCAGAACTCGCGTGGCGAAATGGAGATCTCCGTTCGCGGCTCGGACTCACGCCAGGCCGCGATTCTTTTGGACGGCGTGCCGATCACCCTCGGCTGGGATCATCGCGCCGATCCGTCCCTGATTCCCATCACCGGCGCTGAGCGGATGGTCATCGTGCGCGGCCTCGGCTCAGTGCTCAATGGCCCCAACACGCTTGGCGGCTCGATCGAGATTACCCACGATGCGTTCGGTCAGCCCAGGGTCGGACGGTTCTCAGCAGGGGCGGCGCTGGACCAATACGGCGCGACCGTAGGGACGCTGGGATACGGGAAACGAGTGGCCGAGTTTGGCGGCGGTGCGTTGTCGCTTCTTGCAGGTGTCGCCCACCGCCAGCGCGACGGCGTGGCGTTGCCCAGTGGCGCGATAGACACTACCGCACACGATGGACTGCGTACCGGCACGGACCTCAAGCAGATTGATGGTTTCGCGTCGTTGCGATGGAACAACGCGCGCGGCAGGTCGGTCGGAATCATGATGTCCGCGTTCGACGCCGAGCGGGGCGTTCCGCCGGAAGAGCATATTGCTGCTCCACGTCTGTGGCGCTATCCGTACCAACGCCGCAATATCGCGATGGTGTCGGCCAGCTCGGGCGCCGTCACGACTCCGTTTGGACAGGGGTCGCTCGAAGTTGGTGTCGGCCAAAACAACGGGAGGCTCAAGATTGAGACGTACTCCAACCGCAGCTACACGACGATCAGTGGACAGGAACTCGGCGATGAGCGCTCGACGACGTTCCGCGCCTTGCTGACGCACACGCTCGGTATCGCCACGCTGCGCGCCAGCTACACCGGCGCCGACATTCAATACAGGGAGACGCTTACTCCGGCTGTCGCTGTTGACTATCGCCAGACGCTCGCGAGTACCGGCGCTGAGATTGATGTGCCGCTTGGTGGTCGCACGCAGGTTGCGGGAGGATTCGTTTTCGACAAGTCTGCGACGCCGGAAACCGGTGGACGGACACCGGCGCAAGCGCCCTTCGACAACATGGGCTGGCGCGTTGGCGCGTCACACGAGTTGAATGATCGCGTGCGACTGCACGCCAGCGTGAGCGAACGCGCGCGCTTTCCCGCGCTCCGCGAACTGTACTCGGGTGCGCTCAACCGTTTCCGACCGAATCCGGAACTCAAGCCTGAGACGCTGCGGGGCTTTGAAGGCGGCTTCACGGTCAATCGGGCCGTTCCGTCCATCGCGCAGTCCACGATACAGGTGGTCGGATTTCGACATCGGCTTGATGATGCCGTGGTGCGCATCACGCTGTCAAACCCCACGCGATTCATGCGTGTGAACCGCGACCGAATCGAGAGCGCGGGTGCGGAGTTGCTGAGCGGCTTCCTGTTCGGCGCCGATCCGGACCGATCGGTTTCGCTGAATGGCGACGCGACCCTGCAGCGTATCACGCTGTACGATCAGACTGCAAACGACCTACAGCGACACGCGGAGAACAACCCCGAGCGGCGCGGTCGTCTGGAGATCGGCGTGCCGCTTCCTGGGCAGATTCGTGCATTCGCGACCGCGCGATACACCGGAAAGCAATACTGCCTCAACGCGGAAAGCCGGCGGGAAATCGAACTGAAGGGTCAGGCGGTGTCTGACTTCGCCGTGCAACGGACCTTCTCCGTCGCCAGCAGCGGCCCGTTCCGGTTCCTTCGCACGTTGCTGTCGTTCGACAACGTCGGCAACTCGGTCGTGTACGATCAGTGCGGGCTCCCGCAGCCCGGTCGTACGATTCGTGCAACGATGTCACTTCGCTAGCGTTGTCAGCGACACTCCACGGGACCGCCGCGACGGCTCATCATCCGCGACCGCGTCGATGGTTCAGGCGCGCGGCGTTCTATATCCACCTGTGGTTGGGCGTGATTTCCACGGTTGCGCTGATCGCAATTTCCATCACGGGGATTCTGCTGAACCACAAGCGCGGGCTTGGCTTGATGCCGGACGTTTCTCACGAGCCCTCGGCGCCGTTCACCGGTGCAATCCCGCTTGAACGGTTGGCATACGCCGCGCTCGAGTCGGCGCCGTCGGCATCACGACCACAGTGGGCTGCGGGTGATCCGGTGGATATCGGCTTGATCGACCGAATGGATGTGCGACCGCGCAACGGATATGTGAAGGTTCGGCTGCGTGATAAGGCGTCGACCGAGATGACGGTTGATATCGCGTCGGGCAAAGTGCTGCACGTTGGACGGCGTGGTGACGTCTTTCTGGAAAAACTGCATTCCGGAGAAGCGTTCGGGGGAGCGCCGTTTGTGATTTTGTCGGACATCGCAGCGGTCGCACTTGTCTTGACGCTTATCACCGGCTACTGGCTCTGGCTGATACCGAAACTGTCGCGCGGAAACGCACGCATCGATTCAGAAGTGAAGTGAGCATCGGAATCGTTGTGTTTCTCGCCGGTCTTTTTGCCGTGCCTCTCGCTCTACTCTGGTGGGGACAGCGGGTCCGGAAAGGCACGGCACGGCAGCGACGGGCGTTTTGGGGCGCGATGATCGGGCACTGCGTGGCGGGGATTCTGGCGGTGACTTTTAGCATGATTCCGCCGGAATCGTGGACGGATAGCGAGTCGACCCGTGGCTTCTTTGGCCTGTGGGCGTTGCTGTTGTTTCCCTTGATGGGTGGACTTGCTGCGGCGCTACTTCCCCCTTCTCGACGGTAGGGCAACGAGAGGGCGCGGCAAGGCGCTCCGATTCTCGCGAATGCGCGCCTTCACGATCTTCGTGATCAGATCGTACGGAGGCCGCACCGAGCGGTTACGATTCACACACCATGTCGTCGTCCCCTCTTCAGACCACCAGAACATGATACGTCGCATCGGTCTCGCCCCCGTTCTTGCTCTTGTGGGTGCACTGTTGATGTCCGGGAGCGACGCCGCTGGGCAGGTAGTGCATCCGACGGCCTGGAATCCGGCGTTACTTGAGCGTCCCGACATCAAGTCCGCGCTTGGTGTGCTTGAGCGAGGATTTGCCAAGCAAGTGGAGGAATGGATCACGATTGCCGAGATGCCCGGTAAGTCGGGACGCGAGCAACAGCGCGCGGCCTACGTGCGTCGGGTGATGGAGACGGAGCGGCTGGAGGTGTCGGTCGACTCGATGGGAAATGTCACGGGTCGGCGCAAGGGTACCGGTGGCGGTCCGACGATCGTGTTCGCGGCGCACCTCGATATCGTGCACGCGCCAGAGACCAATCTCAAAGTAAGGCGTGCGGGTGACACGTTGCATGCGCCTGGCATTTTCGATAACAGCGCGTCGGTTGCGAACATGTTGGCGGCGATTCGCGCGCTCAATGCGGCCAAGATCACCACCAAAGGCGACCTGATTTTCGTGGCGACGGTGCAGGAAGAAGTTGGTCTTCGCGGTATGGACTACTGGCTCAAGCACAATGCGAAGCCGGATTTACTGATCGGCCTGGATGGTGGCCTTGGGCCAGTGAATTACGGAGCGCTGGGCATTTACTGGACGCGCTACGTCTTTACAAGTCCCGGTTCACACACCGTCACGTCGCGTGGCAAGCCCACACCCGTGAAGGCGCTCAGCGCGGCCATCGATTCCATCTACGCGCTGCAGTACGCGCCGTTGCCCGAAGGTGCGGTGATCAACGTTGGTCAGGTGCACGGTGGCGTCATCTTCAATGGCATTCCACAAGAGCTGTACTTCACTGTCGACCTGCGGTCTCCGAACCCCGTCCTGCTTGATTCACTGGATCAGCGCATCGGTCGAATCGTGCAGCAGGCCGCGACGCGAGAAAAGGTTGGCTTGCGTGTAGAGACCGACACGCGCAACGGCGCTGGCGGAACGACCGCCATGTTGGAGGGAGCACGAAATCATCCCTTGGTACAAACAGCCGTCGACATTCAGCGTCAGCTGGGCATTGTGATTGGCATGCCTGGAGCGACTGAAGCGGTGGCTACCGGCAGTACCGATGCGAACATGGGTGTCGTGCGAAAAATTCCCAGTATCGCTATTGGTCGATCGTACGGCGGCAATCAGCACACGCTGACCGAGTGGGCACATTGGCCGAGTGCGTTGCCGGCCACGAAGATGCTGGTGCTGTTGGCGGGTACGTTTGGCGACGGCATCAACGTGGTCGCGGGTCGGATCGTTCCGTAACAGCGCCGAACGCTAGGTCAAACCCCGGTAAAACCCCTCACGGCTGCCGCGCAAACGATCGCAGGCTTCGGTGCAGATATTCGACGCGACCACTCGCTCCGCGCACCAGGAACAGCGTGAGCTTATCGCCCACCGGCGGCGTGAGGGAAATACGCTCGTCACCGACCAACTTCACCGCAAGCACACCAGTACCCTGTCGAAACTTCAGTACGCCGTTCTCCTCAAACAACGTGAGGACGGTCGCACCTTGCTTGAACGTACCCA
>JANLVM010000883.1:0-3913 GCA_031364015.1 Gemmatimonadaceae bacterium | reverse complement strand
AGTGCGTCATCAGAAGTGCTCTCTACTCTATCTGTACCTCAAGTGCGTCATCAGAAGTGCTCTCTACTCTATCTGTACCTCAAGTGCGTCATCAGAAGTGCTCTCTACTCTATCTGTACGCGTCACAACATTTTCAACCGCCACATGATCGACCTCCCCGCCTCTCCGGAGGCGTTTCGCGACGCTGCGTGGGACGACGTACTCCCCTACTACAATCGACTTGCCGACGCGCCCCTCACTGGTGAGCAGGGGGAGGTCGACGCGTGGCTCGCCGTCTGGTCTCGACTCGACACGCTGGTCAGCGAAGCGGGAACGCTGGCCATGATCGCCTACACTGGCAATACGGCCGACGAGGTCGCCGAGCGGGCGCATCTGCGATTTTCGATGGAGATCTTTCCCCGACTCGAAGAGCAACAGGTACGACTCGCGCGACGCGTCCTGGACCTTGGCTGGTCGCGTCCGGACTTCGAAACGACGTTGCGACGCTTTCGCACGGATATCGAAATGTTCCGGGAAGCGAACGTCAGTCGATTCGCGCAAATCGAGGAGTTGTCGGCGGGCTATCAAAAGATCACCGGCGGATTGAGCGTCGAGTGGAACGGCGAGCAGAAGACCATACCGCAGTTGCAGCCGTATCTCAAATCGGCCGTTCGTGCTGAGCGCGAGCGCGCATTTCGATTGGGCGCGCACGCATATCTCGCACATCGCGAGTCGCTGGCCGACCAGTTCGACGCGATGTATGCCCTGCGTAGTGGCGTGGCGCGCGAGGCCGGTTTCCCCGATTTCCAGCGCTATAGTTTCGCCGCCAAGCATCGTTTTGACTACACGCCTGACGATTGCGCGCGATTCCACGACGCGGTGATTGCGACGGTCACGCCGGCGGTTGAGCGCCTGATGGCACACCGCAAGCGGTCACTGGGTGTGGACACGCTTCGGCCGTGGGATGTCACGGTCGATCTCGACCTTACCGAGCCGCTGCATCCATTCAATGACGTGGGAACGTTCGTGCATCGGGCGCAGCGGATTTTCGATCGCGTCGATCCCGAGTTGGGTGGACGCTTTCGCATCATGGCCGACGAACAATTGCTGGATCTCGAAAGCCGCCCCGGTAAGGCGCCCGGTGGGTACTGCACCGACCTCTCCTTCCGCGGTCGTCCGTTCATCTTCATGAACGCGGTGGGCGTTCCCGATGATGTGAATACGTTGGTGCATGAGGCAGGTCACTGTTTTCATGATTTCGCCACGCACGCCCTGCCATTTACCTGGCAACGCCGGAGCGGACACGAGGCGGCGGAACTGGCATCCATGAGTATGGAGTTGCTGGCGATGCCGTATCTCGTCACGCCCGATGGGTATTACTCGCCACAGCAGGCGCGCGTGGCGTGGCTTGAACACCTCGAGGACGTGCTGGCGAGTCTGGTACACATTGCCAGCGTCGATGCGTTCCAGGCGTGGATCTACACCAATCCTGCGGGTGCCGATCGCGATGCGCGCGATGCGCAATGGCTCGCGTTGCGGGCGCGATTTGAGGCTGGTGTGGACTGGTCGGGACTCGACCGTGAACGGGTGTCACGCTGGTACCGCCAATTGCACATTTTCGAGCTGCCGTTTTACTACATCGAGTACGGCATCGCGCAGTTAGGGGCGCTGCAAGTGTTTCGAAACGCCGTCCGTGACCAGGGCAGTGCGGTGGCGGCGTACAAGCGGTTTCTCGCGCTTGGCGGAACCCAATCGCTCCCCGACCTGTACAAGGCGGCGGGTGTCAAGCTGGTGTTCGACGCGGCCACGATGGGTGAGCTGGTGGAATTCGTTGAGGAGCGCATCGAGGCGCTCCGCGCGGGTGCGGACTCGCCCTTTCAGGGCGTGGTCCCGACCTAGCCTGACGGTGTGATCTCGGGCCTGACGAAACTCGGCACCCTGCGGAATCGTACGAACTCGCGTTCCCCTCAAGGAGTAGCGATGCAAACAGTCCGTCGCGCGACGGTCACCGCCGTGCTGGTGTTCACCGCAACCGCTCGCGCGCACGCGCAGCTGCCGTCGGTACTGCAGGTGTTTGATAAATATGCGTCGGCCGTTGGGGGCCGCGACGCGTGGGCCAAGGTGACCGATCGTGCCGAGAAGGGCACGGCGGACATCGCGTTCGCCGGTATGTCCGGTTCGTACGATCGCTACCACTCTGCGCCCAACAAGATGCGGATGATCATTGACCTCGGCATGGGTAAGGTGGAGCAGGGCAGCGACGGCACCGTCGTGTGGACCGTGCAGCCCGACGGTTCGATCTCGAGGATGCCACCGCCCGACGATGTGTATGCCATTGAAGCAAACGAGGTCGGTGCCGCGTTCCTCGATCCATCGCGTTTCGCCAAGGCTACCGTTGTTGCGCAGGAAGAGTTTGATGGCGTGTCGTGCTACAAGGTGACAATCACCACGAAAAAAGGACGCGAGCGTGTGGACTACTTCGAGGTCGCCACCGGATTGCGTCGCGGTCAAGTGGTGCACGGTCCTGCGGGCGCACAGAAATCCGTGTTCAAGGACTACAAAGTGTTCGACGGCAAGATGGTCGTGACGAAGCAGATCCTCACCAACGCGCAGGGTGACATCATCATTACCGTGGCATCGGCGACGTTCACGACCAACGATCCGAAGCTGTTCGAGCCCCCGGCGGGCATCGCGAAGTAACGGTCAGCGGTCAGTCGTTCACGGTGCGGCGAACCACCACGCCGTCCTTCATGACGAAGCTGACCCTTCGAAGCTGCGCGATGTTGCGGGTGGGATCGCCCTCTACGGCCATCACATCGGCCAGGAGTCCGGGCGCCACGCGCCCGAAGTCCTTCTCCCGATGCAGAATGCGGGCGTTCACGCTGCTGGCGGCCTTCAACGCGGCCACGGGGGTCATGCCGTATTCGACCATCAATTCGAGCTCGAGGGCGTTGGCACCGTGCGAGAAGACCCCCACATCGCTGCCGTTGCAAATCGTCACACCCGACGCCAACGCCAGCTTGAACATCGCTTTCTTCTGCGCAATGCCCGCTGGTTCGGGATCCACACCCTTCTTCCATCCGCGATAGCGCGTGGTCGATTCCGTGGCGCTCAGCGTCGGACAGAACGCGACGTTGCGCGCCTTCATTAACGTGAACAGCTCGGCCGTGGCTCCATCGCCATGCTCAATGGTCTCGACACCAGCCATGATCGCCCGCCGCATCCCCTCCACGGTACTCGCATGCGCAACGACCGGTCGACCGCTGGCGCTCGCCGTGTGCACGATCGCTTGCCACTCCGCCTCCGTGAACGTCGGGCGCGCTTCCCCCCGCGGTCCCCAGCGATAGTCGGCGTAAATCTTTATCCAATCGGCACCGTGTCCGATCTGATCGCGAACAACACGGGTTAAGCCTTCTACGCCGTCGGCTTCTTCGGCGCCCTGCAGCACGCGAACTTCGACGCCAAATCCTTTCGGGCCGTACGAACCGGTCGCCACGATCGCTTTGGTGGTCACCACGAGACGCGGGCCGACGACGATGCCTTGTTCCACCGCTTCTTTAAGCCCGACGTCGGCATACTCGGCGCCTTCGGTGCCGAGGTCACGCAACACGGTGAAGCCCGCCATGAGCGTGCTGCGCAGATGATTCACCGCGCGCGCGGTGCGCAGCGCCAGTGATTCCTTCAGCACCTGATCGTTCCATGACGTTTCGTCGTAGGGATGCAGGAGTACGTGACTGTGCAGGTCGCTCAGGCCTGGGAGTAGCGTGGTTCCCGGAAGCGCGATTCGCTCCGCGTCGGCGGGTACTTGCAGCTGGGCTAACGGGCCAACGGCGACAATGCGTTGTCCCCGCACGAGCACGGCCCATCCGCGCGCTGCCGTGTCACTCGTCCCGTCGAAAACCGCATCAGGAACGAGCAGCAGCGGTCGCGCGGC
>JANLVM010000853.1:0-1909 GCA_031364015.1 Gemmatimonadaceae bacterium | reverse complement strand
TGTGCACAAGATGCCGCTCCTAGAGGTGATCGTCACACCCGACACCAGCGCCGAAACAACGGCCACGGTGGTGCACTACGGGAGAGCGCTGGGGAAGACCGTGATTGTCGTGCGCGACGGGCCTGGCTTTTATGTCAATCGCATTCTCGCACCATATATCAACGAGGCCGGTATCCTGCTGGATGAAGGCGCCAGCATCGATGCCATCGATGCGGCGCTTGTGGCGTTTGGCTTTCCGGTCGGGCCCATCACGTTACTCGACGAAGTCGGACTCGATATCGCCGGAAAGTCCGGTCCCATCATGGCGGCCGCGTTCGGCGCGCGCATGCAACCCTCGGCGGCGCTGCGTCGTGTCATCGAGAGCGGTCGATTGGGGCGCAAGGTCAAACGCGGCTTCTATCGGTATGACGGGCAAGGCAAGCGCGTGGGGGTCGACGAGGGCGTGTATGCGCTCACCACGGCCGGTGCCGCGCGTCGGTCAACGACCAATGAAGAATTGCAGCGGCGCACCGTCCTTCGCATGCTCAACGAAGCCGTGCACTGCCTTGATGACGGTGTCATCCGATCGACCAGAGATGGTGATATCGGGGCGATCTTCGGTATTGGGTTTCCTCCGTTTCTGGGCGGACCATTCCGCTATCTCGATACCTTGGGCGCCGCGACGGTGGTTGGACAACTCGACGAACTCGATGCGCGATTTCCAGGACGCTTCACCCCCGCCGATCGCCTGCGCTTGATGGCCACGCACGGTACCCGTTTTCATCCCTGACCTGACACGCGAACTACGCTCACCATGACCATGCCCAACCTGCACCCCCGCGTTGCCGAGATCATCGACGCGCTCGAGAGCGCACACCGCGAGTTGGTCGAGGTGGTGACCACGATTCCTGCCGCGCATCGCGACGCCACGACCGACGACGGCCGTTGGTCTATCGCGCAGCATGTCGAACACCTGGCGATCGTCGAAGATGGTGCCGGTCGACTCATGTCGAAGCTGATCAAGCAAGTCGAGGCCTCGGGCGAGCGGGAGACCGATGACACATCGATGTTGACGTCGCTCGATCAATTCAAAGTCTGGACCGTCACTCGGCGCATCGAGGCGCCTGATTTCGTGCGTCCCAGGGACGGACTTTCGTCGAGCGATGGGTTGGCCCAATTGACCGCGTCTCGCGCCCGCATGATCGCGGCGTTGCAGCGCGCCTCTGGACTGGCACTGGCGAGCGTCTCCGCGCCGCATCCGGTTGTCGGACCGCTCAATGTGTATCAGTGGGGTCTGATCACCGCGCAACACGAGCGTCGGCACGTCGAGCTCATTCGTGCGATCGCCCGCTTCGACGACTGACTATATTCCTCGGGTTGCTCGGTCGCTGGCCACGCCAGACGCCACGCCATCGTCCATTTCCTCACTCATGCTGCGTAAGTCGCTGCTATACCTGTCGCGCCAACAGCGCGTGTTCAACTTCATCAAGCACGTCGGCTTCGCGCGGAAGATGGCCTCGCGCTTTGTGGCTGGTGAAACGATCGAAGACGCCCTCGATGCGGTGGCGGTCCTCAATGCAAAGGGCATCACGGCGTCGCTGGATCTGCTGGGCGAAAGTGTGTTCAGTGAGGCCGAAGCGCGGGAGACTGGACGACAATATCTGCTGCTCCTCGATCGCATCGCCGCACGCCAGCTCGATGCGAACGTCTCGGTCAAGCTCACGGCGCTTGGACAGGATGTCTCCGACGACCTGGGTATCGCGATTGTGCGCGAGGTGCTCGAGCGTGCGAAGCGGTACGGATCGTTTGTTCGGCTCGATATGGAGTCGAGCGCGTACACCGACCGAACGCTGGATACGTTTGAGCACGCGTTGTATCCAGACTTTCGCGAGCATGTCGGCGTGGTGCTGCAAAGTTCGCTGCGTCGCAC
>JANLVM010000850.1:0-1699 GCA_031364015.1 Gemmatimonadaceae bacterium | reverse complement strand
GCTGCACGTCGAGTGGCGGCGGAAACTGCGGGCCGCGTATGCGCACGCGGGCTACGCCGATGCGAAGCGCGCGTTGCTCCGCCTCGTGGCCGAACTGGCCACGCTCAACGAATCGGCGGCGCGCAGTTTGGAAGAAGGCCTCGACGAAACGCTCACGCTGCATCGCCTCGGGGTGCATGAGGACCTGCGCCGGAGTCTCAACACGACCAACCTGATCGAAAGCGTGATGGCGCAACTCGAACGCAAGACGCAACGCGTGGATCATTGGCGGAACAGCAACCAGAAGCAGCGCTGGGTCGCCGCGACGCTGCTCCAGGTCGAGCACAACTTTCGACGCGTGCGTGGCGTGAAGCATATGGCCTTGCTGCAAACCGCGTTGAGCACCAAACTCCCCACCACCGCCGTCGCTGCCTGAGCAGCGATCATCCGGCACTCACCCGAATTTCAACTGAAGTTGGGACACACCAGAGGGCGGGTGCGACGGACTGAGCGAGACGGTGTGCGCGTACCGCGCGAGGCCCTGGGCTGTGGGTCGTCGTGCTGCCGCGGCTAGGCGCCAATCTCCGGAAACGGCTCGTCCGCAGTCCGCTTGGTGCGACGCCACTCGAGCACCACGGACTTGTCGCCGCGGTTGGACGCATTGAAGCTCTGCACGACGAGCGCCGCCAGAAACGGCCCGCGGAGCTGCTGCTTCGCCCCGGCCCCCCGTTGACCGATCAGGATCGCGCGCAGCTCGTAGGCGGGCATCCCCTTCCGCAGGCTCTCGCCCTCCTGCACCTGCGTCAGCCACTGCCGCGCTTTGCGCGGCGCGATCTCGGCCGCGAGCGCGTACACGAACGCGAGCACCGCGTGCGGCTGCACGGCACCCTCCGCGACCTCCTCGACGGAACCGGGTAGGCCTTTGTGTTTGCGCAGCGTGAGTTCCAACTCCGGATGGGAGACCGCTTGCCCCGAGCTCAGGATCGACCCGTGCTCGTAGTGCCACACCATCTTCGCCGTAGCCGCGATCTTCCGCGCCAATCCCGGTGCGACGGCGTGGGCGCCCTCGCGCATCGCGAGCATGTCCCCAAAGCTGCGCTGCTTGCCGGTGTCGACGATCTGCAGCGCCTTGTCATCGAGATTGCGGATGACATGGAACGAGTATGCCTTTCCCGAGCGAATCAGGGCTTGCAGGCGATGCTGGCCGTCACGCAGTCGCCCCTTCTTGTCGAAGCGGATTGGATCGCCATTGTCGAACCAATTGCCCTTCGCCATGTCGCCGGCGAGGCGCGTCACGTTGGCCTCGTTCAGATGGCGATTGGGGCCCATGGTCTCCAACCACTCTTGGGCGAGCGCGGGAGTTACTTCCACTACTTCAGCCCGCACATCCGGGGCAGACGAGGTTGCTAACGCCATGCAAAATACTCCTTCCGTGTGAAGTCGGTGCAGCCGTGCGACGCGCGTATGCGTCAGCGCGGTCGCCCAGGCGAACAATATACGATGCGGAGGACCGTCCTGCTGCATGCGCGGTCACACGCGACGCGCCATCCGCGCAGTGATCTGATCGCCGCAGAACTCCGAGCATCGTCAGTGACCCGCGTCCGGGCCACGCCCTACACGTGTTCACGGTCGCGCGCCTCGCTCATTGATCGGGCCAAACAACGTGGCGTGAATTTGCGACCATTGGGGCGCAACGCGGCGCGCTCGTGTTGCCGGAGAT
>JANLVM010000814.1:0-2246 GCA_031364015.1 Gemmatimonadaceae bacterium | reverse complement strand
CGTGCTATCCGCACTCCGATCGACGACCGATCACCTGTCCTACGTCGCGCTCCGGCGACTGTACGCCGACCGCGTCGGTCGATCGATCGCGTACTCCACGCTGCGCGAGCGGCTGGATGAGCTCAAGGCAGCCGGCCTTATCACCAGTGACCCACGAAAGCGGCTGCCGAACTACTGGGCCGTCACCTTGCCCTCGGCGCCCTCCACCTCCGACAAACGGCCCATCGAGCACGGCGTGGAGCCAACCCGCATCAGCGGTGACACGGATGACGCGCACGTCATTCCACTCGCCGCCGACGCCAGGCACGCGCGCGAGTTGCTCATGCGTCACGCGTCTGCACGACGGCCCAGTACCTACACGGCGGAGTTTCTGGACGCGTATCGCCCGGGAACAACATGGTACCTCCCACAGTCACTCCGCGCATCTTTGCGCGAACTCGGACGCACGACAAACGCAGACCAACCGGCCGGCACCTACGCGCGTGACATCATGCAGCGGCTCATCATCGACCTGTCATGGGGTTCGAGCCGGCTCGAAGGGAACAAGTACACCCGCATTGATACCGAAGAACTGATTCACGGCGGACGTGACGCCGAAGGTGCGTCGAATCGCGATAGACAAATGATCCTCAATCACAAAGCAGCGATTGAGTTTCTTGTAGAGAACGCAGCGGACATCGCGTTCGACCGATACACGTTGATGAGTTTGCACGGACTGCTCGCGGAAAATTTGCTACAGAACCGCGACGACGAAGGACGGCTGCGCACCTCCCCGGTCACGATCGGCGCGTCACTCTTTACGCCAACCGCCATTCCGCAGGTGATTGACGAACGATTCAACGCGCTGCTGCACACCGCAGCGGCGATTGTCGATCCCATGGAGCAGTCGTTCTTCGCCATGGTGCATCTGCCGTATCTTCAGCCCTTCATCGACGTCAACAAACGCACGTCGCGGCTTGCGGCGAATATTCCACTCATCAAGGCGAACCTCTGCCCGCTATCGTTCGTCGACGTGCCCGAGACGCTATATGCACAGGGCACCCTCGCGGTGTATGAATTGCGCGATGTCTCGCTGTTGCGCGATGTGTTTGCCTGGGCGTACGAACGATCGTGTCAGCAATTCAAGGTGTTGCGGGAAGCGATGGGTGAACCGGACCCCATTCGGCTCCGTTATCGCGTGCAACTGCGCGCCCTCGTCACTGCGGTGGTGGAAGACATGCACTGGCCTGACGCGGCCGAACTCGCGGCGCGTGCGGCGCAGCTCGAAGTCCCCACTCTCGATCGCGAACATTTTATCGCCGCCGCCCGGCGCGACCTGCTCGGCCTTCGACCAGAGGTACTGGCGCGCTACCAGTTGCGTCCGAGTCAGTACGAACGATGGAAGGCCGATGTAGCGTCGCGGCGCGGCGAATTCACCTGATCCGTTTTGTCCATCTGTACTGACACGACCGCACCATACGCGCGCGGACTGCACTGCACCGTCACTGCATCACTGCGACGCCGATCACTATCGCAAGCATCGTGAGCGAGACCGGATGTGGCGTCGCAACAGCCCGTCGCGCAACGAAACGGTGACAGGCGGCGCGGTCGGTGGGTGTATGCTCGGCGCTCCCCGGTCCCGGAGCGCGCATGCCCGACGCGGCGCCGACGGCGCGCGGCGTTTACAAACCCCGGCGCCCGCAGGCCTCGCCGCTGTTTCGGTTGGTGTCGGATCACCTGCCTCGGCTGCAGACGGTCTACGACGAGCGCTTCGCCCGCGAGTACGGCCCGTGGCGGCCCGTCGTGGCGCAGGTGGCTGACAAGTTTCTGGCGTGCGGCGTGCTGGAGCACGGCTTCGCCCGCATCCGCTGCGACGCCTGCGCGCACGAGTATCTGCTCGCCTTCTCGTGCAAGTGCCGGTATTTCTGCCCGAGCTGCCACGCCAAGCGGTTGGCGATCTGGACCCAGTGGCTGGACACCACGCTGCTCGCGCCGGTGCCGCACCGGCAGGTGCTACTCACCGTCCCGAAGCGGCGGCGCGCCTGCTGTCTCTATCGGCGCCGCCTGCTCGGCAAGCAGGAGCACGCTACAGAGGCTGAAGAGGGAGACCACCAGACGACTGGTGGGGGCGCCGATGGCCAAGAGCTCACTGACGGCCTGCCCCCGGAAGCTGTGGCCGGGATAGCGCATGCTCCCCGCAATGTCGGTGGCGGCGTGGCCGACCGCGGACAGCACCCCGCAAGAGCGCAACATCCGGTCGCCCCTCG
>JANLVM010000784.1:0-3641 GCA_031364015.1 Gemmatimonadaceae bacterium | reverse complement strand
CGCTGCGCGAATTTGCGGGCGCGATAGTTCAGCGTATCGCGCTGTGCGGCGACCGGGCGCCCCGTGAGGTGGCGCTCGATATCCTCCGACAAGTGATCGACCGACTGGTAGCGCCGCCGCGGATCTTTCCGCATGGCCATGAGCACGATCGTGTCGAGATCGCCACGCAATCGACGGCGCAGTGTGCCTGTAGCCGGTCCGGTCGCGGCATCGCTGGGTGTGAGCGGCTCGGTCTCGCACACGTCGCGCGCAATGTCTTCCGGTCGACGCCCGCGCGACGCGAATGGACGATGTCCTGAAAGCAATTCATACAGCAGAACGCCAAGCGAATAGACGTCGGTGGACGTTGTCACCGGATCGCCGCGAATCTGCTCGGGACTCGCGTACTCGAGCGTCATGGCGTGCACGGTTTCCGTGACGACCGTGCCGGGTTCCGCCTGCGCCGGACGCAGCAGTTTGGCGATGCCAAAGTCGAGCAGCTTCGGGATACCTTCACCCGTGACGATGATATTGCTCGACTTGATATCCCGGTGAACTATCAGATTCTGATGCGCGTGTTGGACCGCCGCGCAGACCGTGCGAAAGAGTGCGAGGCGTTCGACGACCGAAAGGCCGCGCACATCGCTGAACTCACGAATCGATGCGCCGTTTACATACTCCATCACGAAGTACGGCAGTCCATCGTCGGTGGTACCACCATCGAGCAATCGGGCGATGTTGGGATGATCCAGTCCGGCGAGGATCTGTCGTTCGTAGCGGAAGCGCGCCAGAATGAGATCGGTGTCCATCCCGCGCTTCACCAGTTTGACTGCTACCTGATGCTGGAACTCGCCGTCGTCGCGAGCGGCCAAGTATACCGTGCCCATGCCACCGCGTCCGATCTCTTTCAGCAATCGATACGGGCCGACCCGACCGCCGGAGGGTAGCGGGTCCGACGACGCATCGAGGGAAAGCGTTGCGGCAGGCGTTTCCATGAAGTTGTCCGACGCATCATGCGAGAGGAGCAGTGACTCGACGCTTTCGCGAAGCGCTTCATCGTTGGCTGTCGCATGAGCCACAAACGCGGCGCGTTCGCCCTGGGGCTGCTCAAGCGCCGCCAGAAACACCGCCTTGACCCGGTCCCATTGCTGCGGAAGCATGCGCGTTTGTGGGCTATTCGCGCGTCAGTTCGCGACGCAGCCAGGCTTTGGCCATGCTCCATTCACGCTTGACGGTGGCGGGAGAGATGTCGAGCACCTCAGCCGTCTCTTCAATAGTGAGACCGGCGAAGAAACGCAGCTCGACCACACGCGCCTGCCGCGGATCGAGTTGACCGAGCGCGGTCAGTGCGTCATCGAGTTCGACCAGATCGAGATCGCGCCCGCCGGACCATGACACCGATTCGTTGAGCGTGACGCGTGTGGCCAGCCCGCCCCGCTTCTCGGCGTTTCGTGATTCGGCGAGGTTCACGAGAATGCGGCGCATCATCTGCGCCGCGACGCCGAAAAACTGCGCGCGGTCCACCCAGTTCACGTGCCGCTGGACGCTGAGCCGGATGTAGGCCTCGTTGACCAGCGCCGTGGGCTGGAGCGTGTGGTCCGGGCGCTCCAGTCGGAGGAATCGTTGGGCGAGCCCGTGGAGTTCCTCATACACGACTGGGAGCAGCGCGTCGAGCGTGGCCTTGTCGCTGACGCTCCCACCGATCACGTACGTGGTGAAATCGTGTGGGACGGGAGCGGTCACTTGGGGAGGGTCCTGCGCCTGTGAGGGTCGGTGAGCCGATCTGGGCGGCATTCCTGCGATATAATGTAGCCCGAGGCCGGTCGTCATCGTCGCTGTTGACCTCCGTCCGAAGTTCTCTCCTCCTCTCGGAACATGTATGTCACATCGATTCCTCGTACCGCTTGGCGGCCGATTTAAGCAGGTTTGTGTCTCGCTGGGCATTGTCCTGGTGGCGGTCTTCAACAGCGCCGGGGTCTGTCCGGATCCCGTCAGCGCGGACGCAACGACCGTGGTGGCCAGCATGTCGCTGTCCGGTGGGGGCACGACGTTTATCGGCGACACCGTGGAAGTTGGTATCAATGCCGAAGACACGAATGGCAAGAATCTCATCGATCTCAAGTCAGTGTGGGCCGTCGGCACTGGCTCCGTGGCGCGTAGCATCTATGAAGGCCTCTGTGGCAAGGTTGACTGTGCGCAGTTCGCCATCACGGGCACGGGCGCAACGTCCGTCATTGCGACGGCGACGACGGCCAAGACGGCGTCCGGAGGACAGCCGACGGCAACGACCACCCTGGTGGTGGTGGGGCGACCGGCCCGCGTGCGCTTGGTCGGTCTGCCGCCGCAGATACGTGTTGGGGAGAAAATCAGACTGAATGCGCAAATAGAATCGGCCGCTGGCGAAGTGATCACGTCGAGGTCGCTCCTACTTGTTCCGACGGCGCTCGACCCAACGATCGCCAGCGTCTTCTTTAATAGTGTTGATTCGCTGCTCGGCGTCTCGCCGGGCCTGGCGCGAGTCGCCGTCTCAATCTCGCCGTTCTTGGCGAGCGCCAAGGGTCTCGCCGGACCCGCGTTCGTGGATCAAGCAACGATTCGAGTGGTCGGACCGGCATCGCGCGTGGTGGTCACGCCGACCTCTGCCACGCTGCGCGTCTCGCAGTCGGTCGCGGTGACCGCAATCGTCACGGATGCCGCCGGGAGCAGCGTTCCGGGAACGACGTTGAGCGCGACCAGCGCGGCGCCGTTGCTGGTCTCTGCCACCGTGGGCGCGAACGGAGTGATCACGCTCAGTGCGCTCTCCAGCGGGAACAAGGCCGACACCACGGTGCGCGTCACGATCACCGGCAACGAGGGCACCACGGTGACGGCACCGATCACTTTCGATGTGCGCGTGCTCACACGCGTGGCAAACGTCGCCCTGACACCAGCCAGCGCGAACCTGCAAGTTCTGCAGCAGGTTCAACTGAGCGCGGTCGTGTCGTATGTCTCTGGCCTGCCCACGACGCCGCCAGCAGTGATCGCATGGAGCAGTGACAACCCTGCCGTGGCGGAAGTTACGCCACAAGGAGGACTCGTCACGGCGCGGTCGTTGGGGGAAACGGTCATTCGCGCTGTCGCCGAAGGCATCTCTGCCGCTCCTGTTACCATACGCGTGCTCGCGCCGGCCCCGCGTGCCGACTCCATCGCCTTTAGCCCCAGCGGTCCTGCCACTCTCCGCACCGTGGGTGAGCAGTTCGGGTTCGCCGGCGTCATGTACGATCAGTTCAGGAACCCGTTCTTCGGCGCCACCGTCACCTGGAGAATCGCCGATCCGACGATCGCACGCGTCGTGTCGAGTACATCGGTTGGAGACTTTCACACCGTCACCGTAGAGGCACTGCGCGCCGGGACAACAACAATTGTGCCCGAAAGTCCAGGGGTCACCAAGACTTCGCCGCCGCTTACGATCACGGTAGGCAATGCGCCACCAGTTAGCAACGTCTCGCGTATTGAGATCGAACCCAGGAATGCCGAGATCACCGCCCCGGCCACGCAGCAGTACCGCGTCATGTTTTACAACGCGGCCGGCGATCGAATCACTGTGGAGTCCGGTGGCATGCTGGAGTTCACCTCATCCAATTTCTCGTCGGTGGCATCTGTGAACCTGGCGACGGGGCTCG
>JANLVM010000768.1:0-1742 GCA_031364015.1 Gemmatimonadaceae bacterium | reverse complement strand
CGCTCGCAAGGCCGGCGATCGCGATGGCGGTCGCGACGCATGATCGCCCAATGGATGTTTGGCGCCGTCGTCTTCACGGCCCTGTGCGCGCTCGCGTCGATCGCCGCCGAGCGCGCCCTGCGGGCCTTGCGACGCCCATCTCGAGCGCCCTGGGCGCTGGCCATGACGATCGCCGCCCTGTGGCCACTGGTGGCTCCGCTGATTCTCACGCCGATCGCACCGATCGCGAATCTGACGGTCGGAGTGTTCTCCGAACTTTCGACTGCACCGACGGGTCCCGGATCGGCGATGACGGACATGATTCCGTCATTCTGGTTGGAGCGGCTGGATACGATGCTTGTCACGGTGTTGGTATTGGCGTCGGCGTTGCTGTTCGCGCAGGTCGTGCTGGCCGTCCGCACCATACGTGATGTGCGGCGCCATGCCAAACCGATGCGGGTGGACAATGAACAGGTGCTCGTTGACGCGTTGCTCGGTCCCGCGGTCATTGGTCTACGCAATCCGACGATTGTAATTCCGGCGTGGCTGCTGGAATTGGACGACGCACTCCAATCGTTGGTGCTTCGACATGAGCGCGAGCACTGTCGCACCCACGATGCGCGTCTGGTGTGGCTTGCGACCACGATCACCACACTCTTGCCATGGAATCTCGCGCTGTGGTGGATGGCGCACCGGTTGCGTGATGCGATGGAGATCGACTGCGACGCACGGACGTTGCGTCCCACTGACGATCGCACGCTGTACGCGAAACTCCTGCTGCTCATCGCGCAACAAAAGTCCTCCGCACGATTCGCACCTATGCTTTCAAATTCCACCAGTCAACTGCACAAGAGGATTTTGGCCATGCATGCTACGCCACCGCGCTATACGTTGCTTCGTGCCGCGCTTGCCACCGCCGTTGCGCTGGTCGCCGTCGCGACCGCATGTTCAAGTCGCATGGCTTCCAACATCGTCTCGCCCGCGCCGGTGCCGTCTGCAGAGCCGACGACCGTGACTACGACCGACGCGCTGGCGGATGGTCCAGCCACGTTGGTGCCGTCGAGCCGTGGTCCCGCGTTCCCTGTCTCACTCAAGGCCGCCGGAGTCTCCGGCTCCGTCATGGCGCAGTTTGTCGTGAACCACGACGGTTCAGTGGACACGACGACCCTTAAGGTCATGCGGTCGACCGATCCGGCGTTCGCTGCAGCCGTGCGTGCAGAACTCTCGTCGCTACGGTATTCACCGGCGCGCGTTGGTGGACGAGCGGTCCGGCAACTCGTGACCCAAGCGTTTCAGTTCGTGGCAGAGAATGCCAGAGCGGCGGTCATCACGCCGCAAGCGTCCAACGCGTCAGCGATCGCGCGTCCCAAATCACCGGTCCAGATCGCGATGGACGAGCACAAGGCGTACTTCGATTTCCAAGTGGAGGTGCCCGCGAAACCGCGCGCCGGTCGGGGTCCGGAGTATCCGAAGTCGCTGCTAGACGCCGGCGTTCAGGGCCAGGTGTTGACGCAGTTTGTCGTGGATTCAAAGGGTCGCGTGGACATGCGCACGTTCAAGGTGCTCAAGAGCGATCACGAACTCTTTTCCGACGCGGCGCGTGCCGCGCTTGTCGATATGCAATTCGATCCCGCGACGATCGGCGGAAAAGGCGTTTCGCAACTCCTGCAAACACCCTTCAAGTTCAGTCTGAGCAGGTAGCTCCTTGGTCGTCGCGTCTCCACCATCAGCGTCAGGAGGGATGAGCGAGCAGTCGGAGCACG
>JANLVM010000742.1:0-16805 GCA_031364015.1 Gemmatimonadaceae bacterium | reverse complement strand
CGGCGAACGAGCGCATTCGTGTGTGGACAGAAATCATCCTCGATGCTGACGCGACACATGTGCGTTGCGACGTTCGCGGATCGAATCGTCGGCGCGATCATCGTCTGCAACTGGTGTGGCGCACCGATGTGAGTGCCATGCTCGTGATGGCCGACGCGGCGTTCGGCCCGGTGGTGCGCACACCGCTGCAGGCGGTCGAGGACGCACTGCCATTTGAAGTTCCGCCACGTACCATGCCACTGCATCGTTGGCTGACCGTGTGTGACGACGCGCGCGGTGTCACGCTGGTCTCCGATGGATTGGCGGAAGGTGAGGCTGGAGACGGGCGACTCGCCGTCACGCTGGTGCGGTCGATCGGCGAACTGTCGCGTGACACACTTCCTGAACGTCCTGGTCATGCCGGCTGGCCGAGTCCCATTCCGGCCGCGCAGTGTCGCGGTCGGTTTACCGCCCGTGTTGGCCTGCATGTTCATGGCCCCTGGAATGCCGCGACGCAGCAGGCGGTCGAGGACACGGCAGACGCGCTGCTGTTGCCGCTCGTTGGGGAAAGTTGGCGAGACCTCGCCGGAATGCCGCGCGAGCTGGCGGGTCCGACACTCGACGGCGACGGCGTAATCGCTTCGGCGGTTCATGTGCACGACGGTGGTGCGGCGCTGGTGCTGCGTGCGGCAAACATGTTGCCACAGAAAGCGCGCGGGCAGTGGACATTGCCGCGCGTATCCCCCTGGCAGTCGCGTCGCGTGCGGCTGGACGGCACCCCGCAAGGCGAGTGGATTGCCACAGTTGGCACGATCGCGTTCGAGGCGGGGCCGCGCGAAGTGGTGACCATCGAAGTGCGTCGAAGCGACTAGCGCTGCGCCGACTCTCTATGGCGCGGACTGACCTGTGAGTGCAGATTCCCGGAGCTGCTGCACGGATGACGGTCACGACCATCAAAGGACGGTACGACGTGCTCTTCTCGGACCGCAGTCTCTGGACCATGCTCCACGGCCTCCTGCTGAGTGGGGGCGCGTTGATGTTGCTGGTTACCGCGCTGTTCTCGCTCCGCGCCATGGCCCTGCCGGAGGGGAGCGCGATCCCTGTGCGTCAGTCGAACGGCTTCGCGTGGCTCACGGTCGCCGTCGCGGGATTCCTCTGGATGTCTGTACTGGGCGGCACCTACATCGTGTTCCCGATGTATCGCGCGACGCCACCGGAGGGCATCGCAGCGCTCGCCGACTACCCGCGCGCGCTGCTGTTGTCGAACCCAGACACGCGCTGGCTCCATGCGTTCGGAATGGAGATCAAGGAGCACATGCCGTGGATTACGGCGATGCTCGCGACTGCTGTGGCATTCGTCGTGCGGCGCCATCGCACCACGCTGCTGGCTGATGCGTCGCTGCGAAGTATCATCGGTATCCTGCTGACCATCGTGCTCGTGCTGGTCTCCTTCGTCGCGTTGCTCGGCGTATTCGTCAACAAAGTTGCGCCCCTTTGGTAGGGCGATAGGAAAACAAGCATGAACAGCTATGCGGAGCCCGCTGGACGCGCGGTGATACCGAACGGCGGCGCGCTCGCCGCAGTACTGGCGGCTGGGGTGGGCGCATTCGCGCTGGGGTTGCTGGTGATTGCGAACGAAGCCGGCCTCTTCGCGGCGCCTTCGCTCTATGGGCCGTCGGGCGGCTTGTCCGGGCGATCAACGTTTGCGGTGGTGGCGTGGCTTGTGGCGTGGAGCCTCCTGCACATGCGCTGGCGGGACCGGGACGTCCATGTTGCGCGGACGCTCACATGGGCGCTTGTGCTGGTTGGACTGGGGTTGGTAATGATGTTCCCGCCAGTGTGGGGGCTACTCTAGCGATTCCAAACGTCGTGGTGTCCTGCGCTTTCAGTCGAAACGGACCTACGTCGCGGAAGACCCCGGCCGTCGACCGCTGAGCGCGTCACCAATCAGTGTGCAGGCCACGACTGTGACGATCAACAGCAGGCCCGGTGCCAGCGCAATCCAGGGTGCGACCAGCAGCCATTCCCGTCCACCGGCGATCATGTTCCCCCAGCTTGGTGCTGGCGGCTGAATACCCAGTCCAAGGAACGACAGTCCACTTTCCAGCAGGATGGCGTTGCCAACACCCAGCGTGATCGCCACCACGGTGCTCCCAAGTGCGTTGGGAAGCACGTGACGCCATAGCACACGGGAAGCGGGAACGCCGAGCGCCGACGCGCCTTCGACATACGGGAGCGCGCGAACCCGCGCGACGTCCGCTCGCACCAGACGCATCACCGACATCCATCCGGTGAGCGCCAACACGGTTACCACAACGGTCAGACCGGGACCCCAGAGTGCGGCGGTCACTAACAAGAGAACCAGGCGAGGAAGCGCAAGCAGCGCGTCCCCAAGTGCCAGGATCGCGCGCTCCACCAGTCCACGACGCCACCCGGCAATTGCGCCCAGCAGAATGCCAATGCTTCCCGCCAACACCGATCCCACGACGCCCACGCCCAGCGAGATACGTGCGGCCAGCCACAGACGCGTCGTCACGTCGCGCCCGAACGCGTCGGTACCCAGCAGGTGCCACTGGCCAAGACTATCGCGCGAGAACGGCGGAGTCAGTCGTCGCGCCAATACATCGGTCACGGCATTCGAATCAGTCACAGCGAACCATGGCCACACCAATGCCGCGACGCACATCGCTGCCAGCAACGCAGTGCCGATTTGCAGACGACGGTCGTGCCATAGCGCACGCCGCGTAGACGACGGAACGTCCGGTGTGCGCACTACGATACTTCCGCCGCGTCGCGAACTGAGCGCTGGCGTGGATCGAGTTGCAGCAACACGACATCAGCGACAAGATTCGCGCCGATCACGGCGGCGGCGTACATGAGCGTGAGCCCCAGCACGACCGGATAGTCGCGTGACGCGATCGCGGTGAGCATGGTGCGGCCGAGTCCGGGCCAGGCGAAGACCTGCTCGACAAACACCGACCCCGCGATCACGCCGGGTAACGTCAGACCAAATAACACGACCAGTGGCGTGAGCCCGGTACGCAGAATATGGCGTCGCTCGACACGTGCCCGTGAGAGTCCCCGTGCCGTGGCCGCCGCGACATGCGGTGCGCGCGACGCCTCAATCATCGCCTGACGCGCGTATCGGGCCACACCCGCCGCACCGGGTACGACGAGTACAACCAGCGGCAGCACGGCATGACGCGCCAGATCGCGCCATCGGTCGAACCCTTCCGCCATTCCGCTCGGCGATTCCATTCCAAACGCCGGCAGTCGAAGCCACGGCGGTACGCCCAGCGCCGACGCGCCTGAGGTGGCCAGCACCACCAGCGCCAGTGCCAACCAGAAGCTTGGTGCCGCGTAGACGACCGTGCTCGCCACCGAGATGGCGGTGTCGGCTCTCGCACTGGAACGCAGCGCTTGCCAGCCGCCGACGCTCACGCCAATCACGAAACTCAAGGTGAGCGAGATGCCCCCCAACGCGAGTGAAACGGGGAGCGCGTCGGCAATGACGGTGCGAACCGGACGGTCGGAAACGAGGCTCGTACCCAAGTCGCCCTGCAGCAGCGCGAGCATCCATTGCGCATATTGAGCGGGCAACGACGCATCAAGTCCGAAACGCGCGCGCGCGACCGCGATGTCGTCGACCGTGGCCGTCGGGGCCACCAGCAGCGTCGCCGGATCACCCGGCGCCAGGTGAATCAGCGCGAAGGTGAGGGTCGTGACGAGCCACAGCAGCAAGACGGCATCAAGAAGGCGAAGGATGAAACGGTGCACGCGAGGATGATGCGGGCGAAATCGCGCACGTCAACCCGTTTGGCGAAACCGAGTCGACTTTCCAGCGATCCGCCGCGCCGCCGCCACGTCCTGATGTGTGCACTGGGAATGCTGGCGCTGGGCGGATGTGGCACACCTCCTCGCGCCCCGGATACCGTCGTTATGGCCTCGGGGACCGACCTCGAGTCCGGCAATCCGCTGCTCACGGTGCATTCCCTCACGCGTCAGATCCAGCGACACGCGTTGTTTGTGACGCTCGTGCGATTGGATTCGGCACTGCAGCCAATCCCGTACTACGCCCGCGAGTGGCAGTGGGATGCGACGCGACGCATCCTCACCATGCAGCTGGTCGGCAATCTGACGTGGCATGACGGCGTGCCAACGAGTGCGCACGATGTGCGATTCACCTTCGACGCCGCGCGCGATCCGGCGGTAGGATCTCCGCGCGCTGGCGACCTCGGGGTGCTGGACTCCACACATGTGGTTTCGGACACGGTTGTTCAACTGCACTTTGACGTATCGCAAACTCGACTGCCAAACATTCTGGCTGAATTGCCACTGGTCCCGCGTCATCGGTTGGACTCGATTCCGCGCGCTGCGTGGCGCCGCGCCGCATTTTCCGTGGCTCCACTGGGCAATGGACCTTTCCGCTTTGTCGACCGTATCGCCGGAAGGCGTTGGCGTTTCACGCGCAACGATCGTTTCCCGAACGCAATGGGTGGACCGCCCAGGCTATCCGGGATCGTGGTCGCGGTGGTCGACGAAGCCGCAACGAAGTTCGCGGGGCTGGTGAGTGGTGATCTCGATATTGCCGGCGTCTCTCCGACGATGGCGCACCTCGTGCGCGACGACCCCACATTGCGTCTGCTCACTCCGCCCGCCCTGTTCACGAACGTACTGGCCTTCAACACCTCGAGAGCGCCGTTCGATGACCAACGGGTGCGACGTGCGGTGTCCCTCGCCATTGATCGTCATCGGCTGGTGCAGGCCGCCGTAGCCGGGTACGCGTCGCCAGCCGGTAGCGCGATTCCCCCGGGACTCCCCATGTCTGGCGACGAGCCGACGCTACTCGATGCGGCGCGAGCCGACTCGTTGTTGGACGCCGCGGGCTGGCGCCGAGCAGTGAATGGAGTGCGCGCGCGAAACGGGATGCCACTTCGTGTGGAATTGTTGACGGTCGGCAGCGGTGACATGGCCGTGGAGCAGCTGGTGCAAGCCGACCTCTCCGCACGAGGGTTTCACATGGAGATTCGTGTTGCGGAATTGACGACGTTCCTGAGCACGGTACGAGCGCGGACCAAGACGTTTGATGTGGTGCTCACCGGAATTCCTGGCGATATCGGCCTCGGGCAACTGGTCGCGTTATTCGCCACGTCGCAGCAGGGTGGCGCGCTCGACTACACCGGTTTCCATCAACCGCAATTGGATAGCGCCCTGATCGCGGCCCGCGCATCAACATCCACCAACGCGCGTGAACAGTGGGCGCGCGTCAATGCGATTCTGATGGCCGAAGCACCGGTCGCGTGGCTGTACCATGCTCGCGGGGTGCAGGGGCTCTCACGACGTGTGGAGCACGTCACCATGGATCTGCGCGGCGAGTTGGTGAGCGTCGCGCGATGGACCAAGCGATGACGCAGCCGGGGTCGATGTTGCTGCACTTCGATCTGGTCGAGCGACGCGTACTAGCGCAATCGGGTGCGTCGGCGGCGCGCGCTCCGTTGGCAGCGCTGGCGGACAGTCTCGCGCACGATCTCGAGCCGCTCATTCATGCGCCCCTGCCGATTCCGGAACGCAAGGCACGACTGACGCGCGCGGGTGGACGGTGTCCCGAGCACGGCACATTCCTCGACTTCGATCCGTGGAAGCCGCACGATCACTGGTGTGCTCGGTGCGATCTCGCATACCACGGGCGGGCGCACGACGACTGGTGGGCCATGGGGGCGCAACTGTGGACGGCCGAACGCGCCGTGCACGCCGCGTCACTCTTTGCGCTGCGCGGCGACCCACAACATGCAACACTGGCCGTGCGCATCCTGCGCACCTACGCCGATCGCTATCACAGCTGGCCCAACACCGACAACGTGCTGGGGCCGACTCGGCCGTTCTTCAGCACCTACCTCGAATCGATCTGGCTGCTCAATCTCTGTCATGCGTTGGCGTTGCTCGAGGCGGCACCGAGTGAATGGACCGACGCGGATGCCTCGCGCACGCGTGAGCAGCTGTTGGAGCCCAGCGCGTCACTGATTGCGAGCTACCACGAAGGCGGCTCGAATCGACAAGTCTGGAATGAAATGGCCCTCTGTTCAGCGTGGTGCCTGTTGGACCGGCAAGACGCGGTGCGCCGACGACTCGATAGCGACGGTGGACTGCGCTGGCAGATCGGGAATGGCCTCGATGATGCGGGGGCGTGGTACGAGGGCGAGAACTATCACCTCTTCGCGCACCGAGGGTTGTGGTATGGCGTGGAGTTGATGCGTTCGCTGAATGAACCACTCGCGCCTGAACTCGACGCACGGTATTCGAAGGGATTTGTCGCACCGTTCGCCGGTGTGCTTCCCGATGACACGTTTCCCTCGCGTCGCGACTCACAGTATGCCAGCAGCATTCGCCAATGGCGCACGGCCGAATGGTGTGAATTGGGCTGGACTCACTCGCGCGCGCGTCCCCTGGCCGGCGTGTTGTCGCGCTTGTACGATGGCCGGGGTGAACGACGCGACACGGGCCGGTGGCGCTCCACCGCCGACGCGGAGCGGAATACACCAGCGACGTCACTTACGAGGGCTGACTTGTCCTGGCGCGCACTGCTCATGGCGGATGCCACGCTGCCACCCGCCCTCGTGATACCGCCGACGAGTGTGTGTCTCTCCGCGCAAGGGTTGGCGGTGATTCGTCGCGACGTCGGTCGCACGTACGTCGCGCTGGAGGGCGGCCAACTGGGTGGGGGACATGGGCATCCCGATCAGTTGGCGCTCACCCTGCAAACCGGCAAGGCGCGTTGGCTCGAGGACCCAGGCACCGGGAGCTACGTCGAGGCGGAGCTTCAATGGTACCGCAGCACCTTGGCGCATCACGCGCCGCTGATCGACCGCGCCTCGCAGGCGCCCGTCCCCGCGCGACTCGTGGCGTTCGAAGATCTCGGTGACGTCGCGTGGATGGTCAAGCGCGTTGAGGGACTGGCGGACGGTGTGAGCGTCGATCGCACGATTGTGGTTGGCGATGGATACCTCGTTGATGTGGTGGAGTGGGAGTCGGCCGAACCGCACTGCGTCGAGTTGCCCATCGTCGGCAAGGCTGACCTGTTGTTCCGCGAGGGCGACGGGTGGACTCCGCTCGTGAACCTCGAACACCGGCGCGACGACGTGATGGGAACGATCGCGCGGACTGAATCGACGAGCGTGAACGACACGCTGCATCTCCGGGCGTATCCCACCTTTGCCGAGCCCATGCGCCACGGCGTCGCGCCACGTGTCCAGCCGACGGGAGGCGACCATGGGGATTGTGCGCGTGTATGGTACGCGCTCGACAACGCGAACGCAGGCGACTCCACACCTTCGTACCTCATGCGGGCGCGCGTGCCAGCGGCACCGGGGCACGGAATCACCGATCGCCACTGGTTGGTCACGCACGGTGCGCGCGGACGCATCGTTGGCGTATGGAGCTGGCCATCGGCCGCGTGGCCCGGTGGCGTCGTGTCCTCCGTGCACCTGTCGCCGGAGGGAATGCCCTGCGTTCGCGTGACCACGCACCTCGGCGTCACGGCAACGCATTCACGCATCGCATCGGGATGGCACATTCAACTGGACGAACGCGGTGCGCACCGCAGCGTCACTCTCTCCGGATTCCGAAACGAAGCACCAAGGGTCGTTCCCGCACGCGTGATTCCGTCAGCAGCCGCGCGCGCAGACTATGCGCTGCCGTGGATTGACGAACTGACAGACGTGGACGAACCGGGATCTCCCATCCCCGGGGCGCACGTACTCGAACTCGGCGAATCGCACTACGTTCGCACGGAGGAGACATGGCGGGAGGCCGGCAAACCAACTGCCACGGTACAGATGGCGGCTACGCCGTTGTGGCTTGTGGTGGATGTGTATGCGCGAACGGGACCCCTGGCGACCAACGTTCCTGATGGGCTTGGGCGGCTCGACAACGAGGTGCCCGACATCAATGCCGATGGACTGCAGTGGTATATGGCGCGGGCCGATCTCCCTCCCTCACCGGCGCGGGGTTGGCATGCCGCCGCACTGCACGTACCGGGTTCGACCCATGGGGTCGGTGGGCCTGGTCGCCAGACGAGGATTGCCGGGATTGTCGATGCGTCTCGGTTCACCTGGACGGCGATGCCCGACGGGTGGGCGATTCGCCTCTGCTGGCCGCGTTCGACGTTGCCCCTGGATGCCACGGGAGCGCTCTATTTCGAGCTCGTCGTGAACGAACGGCCACCCGATCGGGAACGCCGCCGCGGGCAATTGGTGTTGAGCGGCGGTGGTGGATTTGGCTATCTCATGGGCAATCGCCGTCCCACCAGTCGCTTTGTGCGTCTGGTTATTCCATGAGACGCCGCCGAGACGACGCTGCGATGACGCCCCGGCGCTATTCTTCCGGATCTCCACATTCCATTCCGGACTGTGGCACCGAATCTGCTGCTCACTGGTCTTGATTTCAGACTCTCCTTTGACGGCTGTCACAGTCGTCCTCTACGAATCGCAGGATCCGATCAACATCGGCGCGGTCGTTCGTGCCATGAAAAACATGGGTGTTTGGGACTTGCGACTTATTCGACCCTGCCACTACGAGCCGAATCGCCTTGAGCAGGTCGCGCACGATACCCGCGATCTGGTTGAGCGCATTCAGCACTTCGACAGTATCGACGACGCCTTGTCCGACTGCGTGCGGGTGGTGGCGTTCTCCGGACGTCGCCGTGCGGCGCGGTGGGCGCGCCATACCCCGCGCACGGCGGCTGCCGATCTGCTGGACTTTGCGTCGGCCGGACGGGTCGCCATCCTGTTCGGTCGCGAAGATCACGGACTACCAAACGAGGCACTCGATCGAGCCCACGCGATCGCCACCATCCCCACCACCGAACATTTTTCACTCAACGTGGCGCAGGCCTGCCTGCTGGCGTTGTACGAGTTGCACCTGCAGGCTGGCGACTCCACCAAACGCCTTGCCGGACCGAAGCGCGCCACGGGCATCCCGAGCATGCAGGAATACGAGCGAACGTTCGCGGACGCCCATGCAGCGCTCGACGCGATCGCCTACTTCAAGACGCGCAATCCCGATCTCATCATGCGCACCGTGCGATCGCTGATCTTTCGCGCGTCGCCGGATGCTCGAGAGCTCCTGCTCCTGCGCACGGCAGCCATTGAAGTGCTCCGTACCATCGAACGCGAATCACGGCTGGCCATCGCCGCTGCACTCGCGGAGGTGCGGGGTGATGGGAATGTCGCGGCACAGGGCGAGCGGGAGTCAGGCGCGTGAATTTCCCCATTCCCGTGGTGACGGGCGACGACACTAGCTGGCGGACACGCGCCGCTGACGTGATTCCTGGAGGATCGTCGACCGGGAGCAAACGACCCGAGGCGCTGTACGGCGCGCGCGCGAGTGATAGCGCGCTGCCAACGCATTTCGAGCGCGCGGAAGGCTGTCTGGTGTGGACGCCCGACGGTCGACGGTTCGTCGACTGTACGATGGCGTTGGGTGCCGTCGGCATTGGATACGCCGATGCGGCGGTCACCCGCGCCGTGCACTCGGCTGCCGCCGCTGGCAATGTTACGGGACTTCCACACCGGTTGGAGGTTGAAGTCGCGGAACGACTGGTCGATCTCATTCCGTGCGCTGAGCACGTGCGCTTTCTGCGCACGGGTGCTGAGGCGACGGCCGCAGCCATTCGCATTGCACGCACCGCGACCAATCGATCGCACATTATCGCCTGCGGCTACTTCGGGTGGCTTGACTGGTGCAGTGCGGCCACCGGCGTACCTCTGGCCGTGCGTGCCGACATCACGTGGGTTCCCTTTGGCGATGTGGCAGCACTCGACGCAGCGGTCGCGACGCAGGCGCATGATTTGGCGGCGGTGATTCTTGAGCCCGTGGTGCACGACATTGCGCCGGTCGCCTGGCTTTCTGCCGCGCGTAGCGCCTGTGATCGCACGGGTGCGGTGCTGGTGTTCGATGAAATCAAGACGGCGTTCCGCATTCGCACCGGCGGCGTGCAAGAGCTATTGCAAGTGCTCCCCGACCTCACCACACTGGGGAAAGCCATGGCCAACGGCTATCCGCTCTCGGCGGTGGTGGGCCGCGTGGCACTCATGGAACGGGTGACGGATACGTGGATCTCGTCGACGGCCGCTGCAGAATCCACCGGGTTGGCGGCCGCGCAGGCCGTGTTCGCGTGGCATGATCGGGTCGACGTTCCCACCCGGATGGCGCACGCGGGCGGTCTGCTGCAGGAGATTATTGGGAGCGCGCTCGCGGCATCGCCGTGGGTCGGCGTCACGGTCGCCGGACCACCCGTCATGTGGCGATTCGAGTCTCAGGCGCCAGAAGCGCTCGATGCACTGGTGGCTGCCGCTGCGCGCGCCGGTGTGTTGCTCAAGCGCGGTGCCTATCAGTTTGGCGCGGTCGCGCATGACCAACTGGCGCTTGATCTGGTCGCCAAGGCCATGCCACGCGTGATGCAGGCGCTCATGCCCGGCCCGCGCCGTACCGAGGAGTAGCGCTATGACGTCCAACCACTTGGCGCGTGGCGGGAGTACACCGCTCATCGATGTGCATGCGCACTTTCACTCGCCGCACACCAATCGAAGCGACTGGACGCGTTACAATGCATCGCGTCTCGATGCCGGCGAACGGATGGGCGTGCGATCGCATGTGGCCTCGGTGCTGGGTTCGTGGGGATTCACGTCGCCAACGTATTTCGCCTCACCCGACGACCAGTCGCGTGCCAATCGGTGGTTGCTGGATTTCGCGGATGCGCAGGGTGCGCGCGTCCGCGCCTACGTGGCTGTCAATCCGAACTTCACCCAGCATGCGCTACAGGAAATCGAACGGGGGGTGGCGCGCGGGGCAATCGGCATCAAGTTGGCGGCCGGACGTCGCGCCGATGATGCGCTGTTGAATGACATCGGGGCCGCAGCAGCGCACTATGGGGTACCAGTGCTCCACCATGTCTGGCAGCATCGTCGTCGCGACTGGCCCAATCAGGACGCGTCAGACGGACTCGATCTGGCGCGACTCGCCGCGCGACATCCGCGTGTGACATTTCTGTTGGCGCATATTGGCGGCGGCGGCGACTGGGCGCATACGTTTCCCGCCGTGTCCGAGCAGTCCAATATCGTGATGGATCTGTCCGGCAGCGGCATCGATCGGGGCATGCTGGACGACGCGCTGCTACATGTCGGCGCGTCGCGCCTGTTGTGGGCGGCCGATATGACCATGTGCACGGGTCTGACGAAGCTCCGCGCGCTTGAGCAGGTCGGTGCGAGCGCCGAACAGATTGCCGCCATTCGATGGGGCAACGCGGTCCGGATCTTTCCGACAGGCGTGTTCGATGACGTGCTGGGCATGGCCGCGCGCGTATGACACAACGTGCTGCAGGCCTGAGCGACGGCGCGGCGCCTACCGATGCGCGGCCTATCGACGTCACCGCGTGGATCGGGAGCTATCCGTTCCGCGCGACTCCGCATCCCGAACCCGAGGTGCTCGTTCGGGTGCTCGAGAGAGAGGGGTTCGCCGGCGCGTGGGTCGGTGACCTTCCTGGTGCCTTTCATCGCGATCCCGTGCCGTCAAATCGCGCCTTGTATGCGGCGTTGCGACCGCATCGGGCGGTGCTGCAACCGGCACCGATGGTGCGACCGGATTGGCCCAGGTGGGAGCAGCAGTTGGGCGAGGCACTCGATGAGGGGGCGCCCGCCATTCGCGTGTATCCTGCGCAATGGGGCCTCGGGGCACAGCATCCGTCGCTGATGGAGTTAGTCGATGCGTGCGCCGGCGCGGGACTCGCGATGCATGTGACGGTGCGATTCGAAGATCTTCGGCAGCGCCATCCGCTTGACAGCGCCAACGACGTCCAGGCCGCGACGCTCCGAGCGATGGCTCGAAGCGCCACCGGGCGAGCGGGAGCGGTGTTGGTGATCGCCGGCGCCAGCCGCGAGGTGCTTGAAGAAACGCATTGGGGGCTTACGCCCGATGAACAGTCACGCGTTTTCTACGACTTCCATTGGTTGTGGGGCCCTCCCGAGGACTCGTTCGGGCATGTGGTGCGCACCATCGGGGCCGAGCGTCTCGCCTGGAGTTCATGGTGGCCGCTGCGGCTGACGCAGCAATCACGGGCGCTTATTGATCTGTTGCCGGACGATGTACGCGCATCGGGACACGCCAGCGCGTTCGCCGATGGCGCTGGCATTGCGACACGCGCGCGTCAAGGGCGAAAACGGTGAGATATCCAAACATTGTGCTCGAATTCGGCCGCCGCGTTGCCCCTGCGCGACCTGGCCAACGGGTGTCGCAGCGCGTTGTGCTCTCGCACTTGCGTACCTATACGGTGCCCGGCATACTTCGCGCTTGTAAAAACAGGTCGGACACCGACTTACGTGTTCGTTTCATTCCTTCGCCTTCCCGGCCCAGGTAGATGACGGTCAAGCAGAAGTGGACGGTGATCCCAGGCTTTCTGGCGCTCGCGACCGCAGCAGCATTGCTGTCGGCGTACAGCGGCGCTTCATCGTCGCAGGGTTTGCGCGTCGAACAACCCGTGAAGTTCGTGCACGCGCCGCACGTAGCCAAGGCGGGCATGAACTGCTTGTACTGTCATAGCGCGGCCAACAAGGCATCCGATCCCGGCAATGCCTCGGTGCAGACCTGCATGGGGTGTCATCTGATTGTGAAGGCGGGTTCGGCAGAGATCAAAAAGGTCGCCAGCTACGCCGCCAAAGGGCTGCCGATTCCATGGAATCGGGTGCATAAGCTTCCAGACTATGTGCAGTTTCCGCACTTCCGACATGTCAATGCCGGTGTGACGTGCCAAACGTGTCACGGCGATATCGCAGGGCAGGGCAAGCAGGGCCCCGACACGAACTACGTACCGGTGCAGCAAGCGAAGTCGCTCAACATGGGATGGTGTGTGAACTGCCATGTGAACGGCTACAAGCCAGCCGACGGCGCGAGGGCTGCAGGTCTGCCCGTGACGCCAGAGCTGGCAGCGATGCCGGCCAAGAAGGCGCGCTACGATTGCGCCGTCTGCCACTACTGACCCTCGATCGCGGGCCGGTGGTGCGCATCGAGCGCGTTGCCAGACCCGTGCAGCCGCCCGGAGCGGAGTGACTGCATGAGCACTGAAACGGGGACTGGCGTCAAACGCCGGGACTTCCTCAAGATTCTTGGCGCCACGGGCGCGACGACCGCGGTGGCGGGCTGCTCCTCCGAAAGGGTGGAGAAGCTCATCCCATACGTGACGTCGCCCGACAACACTGTCCCCGGCGTGTCGCAATATTACGCGACCACCTGCCGAGAGTGTGCGTCGGCATGCGGCGTGATGGCCGAAGTGCGCGACGGGCGCCCCATCAAGCTCGAGGGCAATCCCGAGCATCCGCTCAATCGCGGCGCTATTTGCGCGTCGGGGTTGTCGGCGGTGCAGGGGCTGTACAATCCCGATCGGATCCGTGGCCCAATGACGCGTGAGGGTGGCGCGCTCAAAGCGACCACATGGGCGAAAGCCTACGACATCCTCGCGCAGAAGGTTGGAGAAGTGAAGGCGAGGGGAACGGCCGGTAACGCCGTCTTTATCAACCAACACGAAACCGGCACCTTTTCAGGATTTCTCGACCAGTGGCTGGCCGACAACGGCATGCCTTCGCACCTCAGTGTCGATCCGCTCGCGCCGGCGGCGACGGTGGCCGCCAATCTGAAAGCGTATGGCGCCGCCTGGCCCGCGCTCGATTTTTCGGCGTCGAAACTGGTGATCAGTTTTGGTGCGGACTTTCTTGATGGATGGGGCCACCCGGTGCCGCAGCAGCTTGATTGGGCCAACGCGCGCGCCAAGCTGGAAGGCGCACCCACGCTGGTCTACATCGGCGCGAGACGTTCACTCACCGGCCTCAACGCCGATCAGTGGATCGCGACAAAGCCCGGAAGCGACATGGCGTTGTGCGCCGCGCTCGTGGGGCAGGGGACTGCCGCCGCGGCTGCAGAGGCGTCGGGCGTGCCTGCGCCGGTGATTGAGGCGCTTGCCGCCGCCATCACCAACGCTGGCTCGGGTGTCATGGCCATCTGCGGCGTCACGACGGCTGATGCCGTCGAGTGCGGCACCATGGTGGCTGACATCAACAAGAAGGCCGGAAGCGTCGGTGTCACGATCAAGCCGGCGAGCGGTCATGCGGGATACAATGGTTTGTCGTCGTATGCGGAACTTGCCGCGGCCACCCAGCGGATGGCCGCAGGCACCGTGCCGATCGCGTTTGTGCGACACGCGAATCCTGCCTACACCACGCCCAAGTCCGCAGGCTTCGCCGCGGCGTTTGCGAAAGTGCCGTTTAAAGTGTCGTTCAGTAGCATGCCCGACGAAACCACGGCCCTGTGCGATCTGGTACTGCCCGATCATCACTGGCTTGAAAGCTGGGGCGATGCGCAATCGATGCCGGGACAGATCAGTCTACAGCAGCCGACACTCGACCCAGTGTTCGATACCAAGGCCACCAGCGATGTGCTGATCGATCTGGGCAAGCAGGACGCCGCGCTGGCATCGCGTTACAACGTGGCCGACTATCGCAGCTGGTACATCGCGAAGTTCCCCGGGGGCGCTTCGGCATTCGCCGCTGCACTGGCGAAGCCGTCGGTGAGTGGCGGTCCGCTCGTGACCACGACCAGAAAGAGCACGCCCATTGGCGCATCACCGGCGCCGCTGCTGGCCAGCACCATCGGCGACTACTTCGTGCATGTGTATCCGTCGGTTACGCTCGGCGACGGTCGCGGTGCCAACAAGCCGTGGCTGCAGGAATTGCCCGATCCGGTCACCAAGCTCGCCTGGCAGTCATGGGTCGAGGTGCACCCGCAAACGTTCAAGAAGCTCGGCCTTCGAGAAGGCCAGCACCTCACCGTTGAAACGACGGCCGGCAAGATCACCGCGCCGGCGTATCGCTACATGGGAGTTCGACCGGATACGGTGGCCGTCGCACTTGGACAGGGTCACACCGCGTACGGGCGATTCGCGCAAAACATTGGCGTCAACGCGTTCGACGTGGTTCCGCACGGATGGGACACGGCCGGCGGACTCGCGCTCTCGGCGACAAAGGGCACGGTCACCGTAAACGTGGACGTGTCGCAACTCGTCTCCACCGAAGGCTCGGCGCGCCAACACGATCGCGGTATCGGACGGGCCATGACGCTGGCCGATCTGATTGGTGGCGGAGGCGATGAGGAACAACACCACAATATCCCCGGTCTGCCCTCGCCGGATTTCCTGCCGGGTCTCAAGTCACCGGTCGCGGCCGATGCGCAGGGCGAGTTCGCGAATCCCAAGTCGAAAAGCACCGGGATGTATGACTCCACGCACGTGTCGGGCATGGCGCGTCGGCGTTGGGCGATGACCATTGATCTCGCCCGATGCACCGGCTGTTCTGCGTGCGTCACCGCGTGCTACAGCGAAAACAATATTCCCACGGTTGGCGCACCGTATCAGGGACGCGCGCTGAGTCCGTCCAAGTGGGACGAGCGCCCGGGTGCCAACATCATCAAGGGCCGCGAGATGGCCTGGATTCGCCTCGAGCGCTATTACGAAGGCAACGAGAATACGGAAAACGAGTTCTCGCCAGACTTCGACACGCGCTTTGTGCCGATGATGTGCCAGCACTGCGGCAACGCGCCGTGCGAACCGGTGTGCCCCGTGTACGCGACGTATCACTCGCCAGACGGACTGAACGTGCAGGTGTACAATCGCTGCGTCGGCACGCGCTACTGCAGCAACAACTGCCCGTACAAGGTGCGCTACTTCAATTGGTTTGGGTACGGTGAACCGGAGCGCCGGCAGTATGCGTGGCCGGAGCCGATGCACTGGGCGCTGAATCCCGACGTCACGGTGCGCGGGAAAGGCGTCATGGAGAAGTGCACATTCTGCGTCCAGCGTATCCGCGAATCCGAAGGCCGGGCCACCGCCGAAGGACGACCGATCACTGCGGATGAGTTCACCACGGCTTGCGCACAAGCCTGCCCGTCGCGCGCCATCATTTTCGGCGACGCCGCCGACGAAAACTGGAGCGTTTCCAAACTCGCCTACGACCGTCGCGCGTATCACGTGTTCGAGGAACTGAACACGTTTACCGCCGTGGTCTATCTCAAGAAAGTTTCCTATCCCGCGCCGGCATCCCCGGCGAAGGCCTGAGGGCATCGCGCATGGCATCCGTAGCGCCTCCGGTGCGTGAGGGCATTCGTGGGCCGAATATCGCGTCGGCCGACGTGCAACTCCCCGCAGTTCGCGATTATGAGCAAGTCGATCGGGAAATCATTGCGACCCTCGGGTTCACCAAGCAGTGGTTTCTGGGGTTGTCGATCGCCATCCTCGGCTTCTTAATCGGGGTTTCGGCGTGGCTCTACCAGATTTACTGGGGGCTTGGAAATGCCGGGTACGAACCACCGGTGATGTGGGGTACCTACATCATCACGTTCGTCTTCTGGGTTGGTATCGGTCACGCGGGCACGCTGATCTCGGCCATTCTGTATCTCTTCCGCGCCGGATTTCGCACCTCGATCTATCGTGCCGCCGAAGCGATGACCGTGTTCGCGGTGATGACCGCAGGGTTGTTTCCGATCATTCACATCGGTCGCCCGTGGAAGTTCTTCTGGTTGGTGCCGTATCCCAACTGGCGATTGCTGTATCCCAATTTCAAATCGCCGCTGGTCTGGGATGTCTTCGCCATTTCGACGTATCTGACCATCTCGACCACGTTCCTGTTCATCGGGTTGATCCCCGACATCGCCGCCATTCGCGATAAGGAAACCAACCCGACGCGCAAGCGCATCCTGAGCATACTTTCGCTCGGCTGGCGCAACAGTGACCG
>JANLVM010000706.1:0-2269 GCA_031364015.1 Gemmatimonadaceae bacterium | reverse complement strand
TGCCTTGTAGAAGTCGAGCTCCAGCACGCGTGAGAGCCCGCTCCATCCCTCCTGCAGTGCGGCGGCCAGCTTGTCCGGCTCCAACAACTGTCGATAGCTCGCCCACCCGACGAATGAAGTCCGGGTGACCGGTCGCCCCTGGTCGTCGATGACAGGTTCGCTGCGTAGCTCCGTCTTGCAGACCTGGCGCAGGAAGCCGGGCGTGCAGGTCTCGACCGTGACGTCGCGGTACTCGCGCTGGGTGTTGTGGAAGCTCTGCCAGATCACGCTTAGTAACGGACCCGCGATGAAGACGATCATCATCACCAGCGAAGGCAGGACGAAGGCGAGAAAGGTTCTCCGCTTCATACGCAACGCATTTAGTAATCGAGCCGCTCGCCGGTGTTTCGGTCGAACAGATGGCAATGGCTGGAAGCGACTGCGAAACCGATGGCGTCGCCGATTTGCGCGCGGAATTGCTTGCCGGTCTTGACCACGACCAAGCTCGTCCCTGCGCGCACCGACACCAGCGTCGCGTCCCCCAGATGTTCGAAGCTGTAAACCGGCGCCGTGATCTGCCCGTCTTGCGGCGCGGTGATGCTTGCATCCTCGGCACGAAAGCCGAGCGTGACCGGACCCGATACATGTTGCAAGCCCGGGATGCGCGTACTGGGCCCGACGAATATGCCGTCGGCGACGTCGCCGTCGATCAGATTCATTGCGGGTGAACCGATGAAGCCGGCGACAAAGTGGTTGGTCGGACGGTCATAGATTTCGGTGGGCGTCCCCAACTGCTGGATACGGCCTCCATTCATCACGACGACGCGGTCGGCGAGCGTCATCGCCTCGATTTGATCGTGCGTCACATAGATCGTCGTCGCACCGATCTCGTGGTGCAGGTGCTTGATTTGCGCGCGTGTCGAAACGCGCAGCTTTGCGTCGAGGTTCGACAGCGGCTCGTCCATCAGGAAGATGGCGGGCTGGCGCACGATTGCCCGCGCCAGCGCGACGCGCTGGCGTTGTCCGCCCGAAAGCTCGCGTGGAAGCCGATGCAGCAGCTCGCCGAGCTCGACCATCGAGGCCGCGCGGCGCACCCGCGCGTCGTGCGTTTCGCGGGCTACCCGGCGCACTTTCAGCGGAAAGCGGATGTTCTCGTAGACCGACAGGTTGGGGTACAGGCCGTAGTTCTGGAACACCATCGCGACATCGCGTTCCTTGGGCTCCAGGTCGTTGACCACGCGGTCTCCGATGCTGATGCGGCCCTCGGTCGGATCTTCCAGGCCGGCAATCATTCGCATCGTCGTGGTCTTGCCGCAGCCCGATGGGCCGAGAAACACGACGAACTCCCGGTCGTGGATCTGCAGGCTGACATTGTCAACGCCGATGAACGATCCCCACCGTTTGGTAATCCCGTCGAGTACTACTCTGGCCATCGTTGTTCTTTATGGTTTCCGGACGCTGATTCGTGAATGAGTGTAGGTTCGAGTCTGCCCCGGATAGGGGCACGGACAGATCTGTCTAGAATAATCACCCGCACCAACGAATGATCGTCGTCGAGCGTTCGGTTGGCCGTTCTGTCGAGGGCCGTGTGAGCGATACGTCAGAGGCCCTCGATCAGCTGGCCGCTGCCGCGAAGCCCGGTGAGTATTCTGACCAGCACGATGGAAGGGCCGCTCTGTCCCAACCTAAGTCACTAGACTGACCGCCATCGAGAACCGAAGGCGCCGCTGCACTGCGGCCAGGACCAAGACATGACGCCAGACCATTTGAAGATCGAACGCATCAAGGCACCCGCCGTTGCGCAGAACAAGGAACTGGGCGCAGTCGAGTCGGTGGTGCAAGGCGTCATCTCTGCCGTTCGCGAGCGCGGCGACGATGCGGTGCGCGAGTATTCCCGCACCTTCGACAATTACGAAGGCCAGGCGCTCGAGATCAGCGTTGCCGAGCGCAACGCCGCAGTCGCGGCGCTCGATCCGCAGACCCGCGCCGATACCGAGTTCGCGATTGCGCGCGTCAAGGCGTTCGCGCAGCGACAGTTCGCAACCATGCTTCCGCTCGACGTGGCAGACCTGGCAGGTGTGCACCTGGGCCACCACATCATTCCTATCCAGCGCATCGGTGCCTATGTCCCCGGCGGCCGCTATCCGATTCTCTCGGCACCGGTGATGACGATCGTTCCGGCGAAGGTTGCCGGCTGCGAGGAAGTCATCGCCTGCCTGCCGCCCAATGCGCACCCGGCAATGATCGCCGGCTGCCACCTCTCTGGCGCCGACCGGATCTTCAGGGTTGG
>JANLVM010000704.1:0-1672 GCA_031364015.1 Gemmatimonadaceae bacterium | reverse complement strand
TGTGCATGTCGATCGGGGGTCCGTGGGACGAAGAAGAGCAGGGCGACAGCAGCAGAGACAGGAATTCTGCGTGATGGACGCCCGTCGCGCTATCCCATTCGGCCCTGCGTGCACCCCCATTCCCGGCCGTGCACGGGTATTAGAACTTCCGACTCCAGCTGAATCCAATCGACGGGAGAATCGAGAACCACGTCTCTGCACTCCGCACGAGCTGCAGCGCGCCGGCGGCATCGCGAACGCGGAACACATCGTACCCGAGAACGTTCGCGTGGTTCGTCAGGTTGATCACTTCCGCGAACATGCGAAGCTCACCGTTTTCTGTTTGTCGGCGCCGCGTAACTCGCACGTCCACCCGTTGATAAAACGGAAGACGACTGCCGTATAGCGAGTCCGGAAGCACGGCGAGATCGCCCGGAACGGCGTCAGTGGACGTGGATGGGAAAAGCAGCCTCCGTGCTACTGATTGTGGGTTTGGGAGGGATCGCATGGGCGGCGCCTGGATCGGTGCTTCCCTCACTGGTCGCCAAGGCGACCACGTGGATCGTGGGAGCACGCACGCCACCGGTACGTCCCGTCGCCGCGGCCGCGCCGGTGCCCGTGCCGGTGCCCGTGCCGGCCTTCTCCGGCGCCGCTGTCTCACCCGGTGCACATCTGATCATCGCGTTCTCGTCGACGCAAGCTGAGGGTGCGGCGCGGGTCTCGCAGGCGGACGTTTCGGACGTATCCGTGCGCACCGCAGCCGGCGCGGCCGCGTTCACGTCTACCGACGATCGGCTCATCATCGACAACGCGAAATCGCGTGCCACGTTCGAGATTGTGATTCCACGAAACGCCGCGCGGGTGGAGATTCTTGTGGACGGCCGTCGCGTCTTCGAGAAAGTTGGACTTCGCGTGACCGCTAGAAACGCCCAGCAGTCGCGTGACCTCTACGTACTCCCACTCTCACGATCTGGCGCGAACCGACCATAAAGAGAACCAGCGTCAGAATCCACCAACGCTTAACAACCTATGCCTCTTCGTCAGCAGTCGCTCATTGCCGGAGCATTGATCCTCGCCGTTGGGTGCTCGTCGGACACGCCGGCAGCGATGTCGGACACCAACACAACCGTCGTCGCCGCCTCCGCACCCGCAAAGAACGCGGACGGCATTGTCGAATCCGACCTTGATCCACGCCATCGAACGGAGTTGCTGGCCTTTCGCGATTCGGTGTGGAAGGCGTGGTTCGCGGGTGATACGGCATTTCTCATGCGGGCGCTGCCAGCTGACTTCATGTCCATTCCGGCCGGCGACGACACCACTTGGGCCGGGCGCGATCTGACCGTCGAAAAATCCCGGGAGTTCGTCGCAAATGGGGGCAAACTGCTCCGCCTGGAGTTTCCGCGAAACACCATCCAGTCGTCGGGCAATACCACCATCGTGTTGACCAAATACGCGATGGAGCTCGAAGTCGACGGGCAACGTGTCACGACAACCGGGCGGGCGACCGAGGTATTTGTCCGAAAGGACGGACGATGGATTCATCCGTCCTGGCATCTCGATTCGGGGAAGTAGCAACCACTGGTCGGTGACGATGCTTAGAATCGAAATGAACGACCCCCGCCACCGCCACCAAATCGCGGATTCACGACGTTGTTGAAGAGCGAGCCAAAGGTGTAGCTCAAGCCGACGCTGC
>JANLVM010000671.1:0-5844 GCA_031364015.1 Gemmatimonadaceae bacterium | reverse complement strand
GCGTCGCCGCGATACGCCAGCGCCGTGCCGCGAGCGCGCGGGTCGCTTCGACGGCCGTTGGAGAGGGAGAGACCATGACGCGCGAAGGTACCAGCGGAACACCGCGAGGCAAGGGGCACGTGGCTCAGGTATATTGGCCCGAATCCTTTTACCCTTTCTACCGACTCACGTGACTAGTCGAATGGCCATCGCGCTGGCGAGCCTGATCTCAGGGATCGTCGCGCTTTATCTGCACCTCTGGAAGCTCGGCCTCACCGGATCGCTGGCCTGCAGCGGTGGCGGCGGATGCGCGTTGGTGCAGGGCAGCCGCTACTCCTGGTTTCTGGGCGTCGATGTGGCGCTCATAGGCACCGTGGGGTACACGCTGCTGTTCATCACCGCCGTGGTGAGCACGCTGCCACGTTACGAAGACGCGAAGTGGCCGAACACCGTGATGCAGCTCATGATCTGGCCCGCCGTCGTCTTCACGATCCGACTCAAGTACGGCGAGTTTGTGGTGCTCAAGAGTTTTTGCGAATGGTGCGCGGTGTCGGCCACGGTCATTACACTGTGCGCGATTCTCGTGGTACTCGATCGGCGAAGACTGCACAGCACGTAGCCGACTTATGGAACGTCGCTGTCGCCCACCATCACGGCATACCACGTCTTCATCACTTCGCGCATCGGATAGCCGGGCATCGTAGCCACCACGCGTCCGTTCCGATCGACCGCGACAAAGGTCGGCGTGCCCGGATAGCGAAACGTGAGGAGCACCTGATCGCTGCTACCCGAAGGTCCGATCAGTTGCGCGCCCGTGATGCGTTCCTTGGACAGCATGGGAACCCCACCCGCTGCACCCTCGAGCGTCAGCAGCTTCAGGCGCGGCAATGGTCGGCCGGCAGACAGTTCGCCGAGGTCTTTCAGGGCGCGTTTACACCAACTGCAGGTCACCGAGCTCACCATGATGATCGCCGGCTCGCCCTTGGTCACCAACGGGATCAGCGCGCCCCGGATATCGCGCACTTTGAGCGCACCGATGGCTTGCTCTGCCGTGGGCGCTTTCTGCGACGCCGTATCGCTACCGGCGACGGTCGCGGCCTTGAACGAGAGATGGTCCGATTCGGCGTCACGGCTATCGCTGGCGCGCTTCGCGAACAGCACGGTGCCGGCAACGCCGAGGAGGAGCAGGGCGAGGCTGCCAATACTGACGGCACCGCGATGGCTGGACGGGATACGCTGATGGGACTTCATCCAGGAAAGATTACCTGATGGCCGACGCCGCGAAACCCGAAGTCGTGGCAAGTTCGGGTGTTTGGCTATGGCTGATGACTGCGTGCCATCGCCACAATCCATGGCCCCTCGAGTCGCCAGTGCGCCTCAACGCATACATCACCGACGCTGGACTCCGGTAATAACAACCGCACCAGTGCGCTCCCATCGTCGCGCACCTCCAACTCCACTTCGGTAAAGTGCACGTAGCGCTCGACATACGGATCGATGGCCTTGTACACCGCTTCCTTGAGCGCGAAGTGCACCAGCGTCGCTTCGCGGTGCGCCAAGGGTTGCAAGTCCGCGAGTCGTTCCAATTCCCGGCCCGTAAGAATTCGCTCGGCGATAGATCGACGTGCCACGTCGGCCTCGTTCGGTCGTTCCTCGAGATCGACGCCAATCACCTCACCGCTGGACGGCGCCACCATCGCAATCGCCCGTGTTCGCTTGTGGCTCACCGAGCCGGTCAACCCCTGCGGCAATAACGGCGCGCCGCGCGACGTGCGCAGCAGCGGCGTCACCGCGTGTTCTGGCGCGACCCGCTGCAACGCCGCTCGCAACACACGCCGACCCGCCACGAAGTTGGAACGCTGCGGCGCGGGCAACGTCGCGACGAGTGCGCGCTCCGCGTGGTGAAGCTCACGCGTGTCGTCGCCGTGCTGCGATCCATCGGCTCCAAACGGCGTGGCGATGATAGTGACAGACGCGAGCACTCCATGAGGGATGAGTGGTTCGTCAGTCACCGTGATCGGATCGACCGGTTCAGGTGCCACGGCCGGGGGGGACGATTGGCGCAGGGTCATGTCGGAATCTCTCCCACCGTGTCATTCAGGACCAGTCGCCGACCCGGCGTCCGCGACGTGACGCCAGCGGGGTGCGCGTTGGCGTGCACGCTGTCAGCTTGTGGGACATATGGCGAACTCTGAACAAACGTCCGGGAGCGCGCCGGCGTCCCCAGTGGAGGAGCACGGCTTTCGCGGTGGTCTGACCGCTGCCCAAGCGTGGTATGCGGTCGCCATTCTGACATTGGCAAACGTGTCTGGCGCGATCGACCGACAGATATTCACGTCGCTGGTTGGCCCGGTGAAGCGCGACTTTGGCCTGTCGGACACGCAGGTCAGTTTACTGAGCGGATTTGGCTTCGCGGTGTTCTTCTCCGTGTTCGGCTTACTCATTGGTCGGCTCGTTGATCACCGAAACCGCACGCGACTTGTGGCCATAGGCGCGGCACTCTGGAGTGTGTTGACCGCGCTGACTGGAACGACGCGCAGCTACGGACAGCTGCTACTGGCGCGCGTTGGCGTGGGCGTCGGTGAGGCGACATTGGGACCTTCGGCCGTGTCGATCATCGCCGACGCGTTCCCACGCCGTCGATTGGGCACGGCCATGAGTGTGTACATGCTGGGCACGTTCTTCGGCTCCGGTGTTTCGTACGCACTCGGCGCGTGGATCGTGAGCGCCACCGATGCACCGGGATTTGTCACGCTGCCCATTGTCGGTGCCATTCACCCGTGGCAAACCGTGTTCTTTATTATCGGACTGCCCGGTCTGCTGGTGGCGGTGCTGATGCTGACCGTGAAAGAGCCGACTCGAACGGCCGGTGAACGCGCGGCGGAACAGATTCCGTTGAGTCAGGTGATGGCGTACTTGCGACGCAATGCGCGGACAATGATTTCACTGTGCGTGGGCTTCACCTGCTCGGCGTCAGTGAATTGGGGTATCGGCATGTGGTTGCAGGCGTTCTTTGTACGTACGCACGGATGGTCGGTCGCCGAGGCCGGTGCGCTACAAGGCGCGCTCACCATGGGCATCGGTCCCATCGGCACACTGCTGGGCGGCTGGCTGGTTGATCGGTATGCGGCGCGGGGTGTGACCGACGCGCCTGTGCGGGTTGGCATTCTGGGCGCTGCGGGCATGATCGTCTTTGCGGGACTGTATCCGATCGTGCCGTCAGCGACAGTGGCTGCGGTGTTGCTGGTGCCGGTCAATCTGTTCGCGGCGTTGCCTTGGGGTGCCGCGAACGCCGCGATTGCCGAAGCGATGCCGTCGCGTATGCGCGGTCAGGGTAGTGCAATCTTTCAACTCATGGTGGGGTTGGCCGGCGGCATTGGTCCGACCGCTGTGGCGCTGGTGACTGACCGCGTGTACGGCAACGATGCCGCGTTGCGCTGGTCGCTGGCGATGTGCACGGTGGTCGGGATGACACTCACCGTCGCCATACTCGCGTGGGGGCTTCCCGCCTATCGCGCAACAGTGGCGCGACGCGACGAGTCACGGGAGCGCGCGATCGCCAACGCGCGGTAGGGGAGTACGTTCGGGACGCGTTTAACGACGGCGTTGACGCATGGCGCTGGTTGCCACGTTGCCGGCGAGGACGCCCGCCGCCAGGGAAATTCCGATAAGCACGACACGAAACGCGGTGGCCACCCCGATTTCATACTGGTCGCCTACCAAGGACGTCATGCTACGGAATCCGATGGAGCCCGGAACCAAAATGAGCAAACCGGGCACGGCGGTCACCATGGAACTGCGACGGAAAACACGCTCGACCACATTGCTCCCGGCACTCACCACAAAGGCGCCGAGAAAGGCACCCAGCTCTTCGCCCATGCTGGCGCCCACAAATCGCGAGGTCAGGTACGCCGCCACGCACGCCAGCACAATCCATCCGGTATCGCGCGCGGACGCGTTGAGTAACACGGTGAAGGCCAACGGTGCGACCAGCAGGGCCGCCCATTCGGTCCAGCGCGGCAATGGGGCACGGGAGAGCCATGCGGCCACGTCACTCCCCACGAGTTCTCGCAGTTCGAGCCCAACAAACCCGCCCAATTTCGCACCAAGCGCTAATCCGAATCCCAGTCCGAGAAAGACGACCAGCGCGCCACTCAGGCGTGCGGTCCCAGACGCGAGATGACGCGTAGAGAGTTCCGTTAGCGCGACGGTCAACGTGAGTCCCGGTAGCATCACAATGAGCCCCGCCAGCGACGTGGCGTATCCCGTTCCGGTTCGTGCGAACACATCGATGGATATCGCGATGGTCGTCACCACAAACGCCGCCGCTGGTTCGCTGACCGGGCGCCAGGTCAGCGATGCGGCGGTCGCCAGCGCGATGGCGCCCGTGATCAGCCCAAGTACCGACGCGACGGCGACGTCACCGACTTTCACGCGCAGAAAACACGCGACCGCGGCCGATGCGAGCACGAACGCGACGAGAGTGAGCCACAAGGGCCATCGCTTCGCTTGTGCCTTGACGGCATGCACGCGTCGCAGACCCTCCGCCGGCGAAATCGTCGTGTCGACCACATCGCCAACGATGTCGTTCAGCTGCGCGAGGTTGCCGAGGTTGGGTGCGCCCGGTTCGACGCGCAACAGGTGGACGCGCTGATCGACGAGGTCGCCGAAACCCACCATGATACTGGTGGGCGTGGAAAAGAATTCCGCCGTAAGACTCAGCCGCGTCGCCACGTTTTCGAGGGCGAGTTCGAGCCGGTGCGCGGGCGTACCGTACTCGTGAAGAGCACGGGCGAGTTCCAGCACAAAGCCGGTCGCGGCGGCAGCCCGGAGCTCGCCGGTCGCGGTCATGGTCGGTTGACTGGACGCGGGGTCGGGCGGGCGAGTAGTGTTCACCCTGTCAGCGTACCGGGCGCGGCGGCAGTTCGCAATCGCGAATCCAACGCAACCGGTGATTCAGGCCCCCCCAAAGACATGATGCCCTTCTCGATTCGTCCGTTCGTTCGCGCGCTCTCAGCGGTTGTCGTTACCGCCGTTTCCGCGTGCAGCGAGTCGCTCTCGCCGGGCTCTGGTGTGATCGGCGCTCCGTCCGATCCCGCGACCGAAACGTTTGCCGCCGTGCTCGGCGTCAGCCTTGCGGCGATGACCAAAAAGAGCGACGTGTTGTACGTCCAGGATATCACCGTCGGAACGGGCGCCGAAGCAGTCGTAGGGCGCACGTTGGGCGTGGTGTACACCGGGTGGCTCGTGAACGGCACCAAGTTCGACAGTAATGTTGGCAGCGTGAATTTTAGCTTCTCGCTCGGGGCCGGTCAGGTGATTACGGGGTGGGATCAGGGCATAGTTGGCATGAAGGTCGGTGGCAAGCGTCGCTTGATTTTGGGCTCGGTGCTGGGCTACGGTGCCAGCGGCAGTGGTCCGATTCCGCGTCACGCCACACTGGTGTTCGACGTGGAACTCAAGACGCTGCAATAGAGAGTCGCCGATGCATGTGATGAGCGCGTTACTCCAGCGCGGGCGATGCGACAGGGTTTCAGTGTCTGGCGCGTTCGTCGTTGCGTGGCTTGTCGGTGGATTGGGCGGCGCTCCACTGTTCGCGCAGGGCCGCGCGGCAAATACCACGCGCTTCGATGTGCTCATTGTTGGCGGAACGGTGCTTGATGGAACCGGGCGTGCAGGAGAGCGACTCGACGTGGGGATTCGCGGCGATCGCGTGGTCGCGATGTCGGCGTCGCTCAATCGCGCGCGAGCGACCACCGTTATCGCGGCAGCCGGTCGCACGGTCACACCAGGCTTCATTGATCTGCACGCGCACCTCGAACCCTTGTTGCAATTGCCGCTGGCCGAGAGCGCGTTGCGGCAAGG
>JANLVM010000629.1:0-3045 GCA_031364015.1 Gemmatimonadaceae bacterium | reverse complement strand
CATTGCATGGCGCACCGACAACGCGTCGATCGCGACCGTTACTGGCTTGGGGTCGTCCGCCACCGTGCAAGCGATTGCAGCAGGCACGACGAGCGTGTTTGCTGCAGTGGGGAGCGTGGAAGGGCGCGTCACTGTCACCGTCATTCCGATCGCCCGTCAGCTCACGCTGTTGCCGGCGGTCTTGAAAGTCGACGTCGGTGCCTCGCGCCCCCTCACCGCGACGCTTGTCGCTGACGCCGGTACCGCAACGACGCTCACGTGGACCTCTTCCGTACAGAGTGTTGCGACCGTCTCAGCGTCCGGCGTGGTCAGCGGTGTTTCACCCGGAACGTCCACTGTCACGGTGACGAGCGTCGCCACACCGACCGTGCAGGCGACGGCGTCGGTCATCGTCAGTGCGGTTGCGCCGGTCGTGCGCGGCGTGACTGTTGCTCCCGTCAGCGTCAGCATACTTGTGGCCGGCACCCGCCAGCTCACGGCGACTGTCGATGCAGACGCGGGCGCCAACACTGCGCTCACGTGGGGATCGAGCGCATCCGCCATTGCCACGGTGAATGGAGCGGGACTGGTGACGGCGCTGGCGCCGGGAGCCGCCACGATTACCGCGACCAGCGTCGCGAATCCGTAGGTCAAGGCGACGTCAGCGATCACCGTGACGACGCCGACGGTAAGCGGCCTCTCCGTAACTCCCACCAACGCGACGCTGTTTGCTGGTGCGACGAGACAACTGACGGCGCAAGTCATTGCGGACCCTGGTGCGTCCAACGCCGTCACGTGGACGTCGAGCACACCGAATGTGGCAAGTGTCAGTGCCACTGGTGTTGTCACCGCGCTCGCACTCGGATCAGCGACCATCACCGTGCGCAGCGTGCTCGTGCCAAGCGTGAGCGCGAGCGCCACGATCACCGTCGGTACGCCGCCGCCACTGACGCAGTGGACCGCTTCGAGCCTTGGCGCCGAAGGAGGCGTCAGCTATCGCGGTATGGTGCACGATCTCTGGGCCACTCCAACTGGCCATGCTCGCCTGTCGCTCGCGCAATCCTATTTTTCCACCCGCCACGATCGATGACTTTCTCTTTCCGCAGTATGGCATGCCGAGTTTCGCCTGATCATGGGACGACGACTCCCTTTCAATATCGGTCGGTCCGTGCTAAGTTCTTACAAAACACCCATCGATAGCTAGGAGGTATGACATGGCCGACACCGCCACACTGTCCGCAAAGTTCCAGATCTCGATTCCGAAAGCCGTGCGTGTCGCGCAGCATTGGCAGGCGGGCCAGGAGTTCGTGTTCATTCCCAAGGGAACCGGTGTCATGCTGGTTCCAGTGCCTGAGATGTCAGCGCTTGTAGGAATTGCCAAAGGTGCGAAGGCTCGGGCGTATCGAGATCGGTCCGATCGATATTGATGCGCCTCATTGATACCTCCGCGTGGATCGAGTGGCTTGTGGCTTCGCCAACGGGCAAAGTTGTCGCGAGATCACTGCCAAACCGTGACGAATGGCTGGTGCCAACGATTGTTCAGCTGGAACTCGCCAAATGGCTGACTCGGGAGGTAAGCGAGGACCGTGCCGACCAGGTGCTGGCGTTTACGCAACGATGTGTCGTTGCCCCGCTTGATACCGCGACCGCAGTGTCAGCAGCAGAATTGTGCCGAGTGCATCGTCTCGCGACGGCAGACGCAATCGTGTTGGCAACCGCATTGCAGCACGATGCGTCGCTACTCACGTGCGACGCACATTTCAAAGGCCTTCCCAAGGTGACGCTCATCGCCAAGGCAAAGTCCTGACACGTTCGCGATCGCACGCCTGAATGACCACGCATGTTGTACTGGTCCATCCAGAAATTCACTGGAACACTGGCAACGTGGGGCGCACCTCGGCGTTCATCTGACTTTCGAAGCCCATCGCAAGGATGATGTCGCACCCTTCGCGCGTTTGCTTGCTCAGGACTTGGGGACGAACCTGTCCGCCCCCGCTTGCGGGTGAGGGGTAGAGACCCGCAGTTTCATGGGACCGACGTCGGTCGAAAATCCCGCCATTCCCGAGGGTGTGCATGCGCCTGCTTTTCGCGCTGTCGTTGATGATGGGTGGGCTGCTACGGCCGGCCGAACGTAGCGGAGCGCGCATGCCACCGCGTCGCCCGATCGGGCGCGCTTCCGAGGCCGCGCTGAACGGAGTCGTCAAGGAGTATTGCGCCAAATGCCACAGTCCGACCGTGCGGCGCGGCAATCTCTCCCTTGCCGCCTTTGATGTCGGCACCGCTGCGGGGCAGGCGGACGTCGCCGAGAAGGTTGTCGCCAAACTGCGACTGGGCATGATGCCGCCGCCGGGGTCGGCGCGACCGGCCGCCGACACGCTGCAGGCGCTCATGACACTCCTTGAGCGACAATTGGATTCGTCCGCCCGCGTGCATCCCAACCCCGGACATCGCTCGTTCCAGCGCCTGAATCGGGCCGAGTATCACTCGTCGGTCAAGGCCTTGCTCGGGCTCGACGTCAACGCCAGCGCGTACCTGCCTCTCGACACCAAGAGCGAGAACTTTGACAACATCGCCGACGTGCAGCTGTTGTCGCCGATGTTGCTGGACGGGTACCTGCGTGCGGCGAGTGACATCAGCTGGCTCGCCATTGGCAACGCCAACGCCACCACGGCCTCCCACACGTACACGATGCCCAAGATGGCGTCCCAGGTGGAGCACGTGGACGGCGCGCCCTTCGGCACGCGCGGCGGCCTGTCGGTCATTCACACGTTTCCGGCCGACGGCGAATATCGCTTCAACGTCAACTTCTTTCACGAAACGACCGGGGCATTCGCCGGCGGACTTGCGCGCGGCGAGCGCATCGAGATTTCGATTGACGGTGAGCGCGCGGCGCTGCTTGACATCGATCGCTTTATGACGGCGTCCGACCCCAACGGAGTCGGCATGGCTTCGGAGTCCGTACGCATTACGGCCGGTATGCATCGCATTTCTGCCGCGTTTATTCCGCCCGGGTTTCAGGGCGTGGCGCAAGACCTGATCTCGCCGCTCAAGTATTCGCTGAGCAGT